>JAFGFR010000192.1 GCA_016930955.1 Victivallales bacterium
GCAGTTAGTATGCAATAGCCCCTCCCTTCAAAAAATCTGAAAAGTTAGGGTATTCGAATTGCCTTGTGCCGCAAATCAAGCTAGATTGAGGTTTTCGGACAGGCACGTCGGGGTCTGTGCTGAGACACTCGAAGACTGTCCGGCACTGGCCCCGAACTGACGGGGTTTGCTGAATATGTGCGTGAGAAATCCTGTACCACCGCTGAGATTCCACGGATCCAGGATGAATCTAGGGACAGACGATGCTTTTATGGCAAAACGCGAAAATATCCGAGGCCGAGCTCGATGGCTTCATTGAATGCCGCAGGATTCCTCGTCCGATAGCGATGACCCTGCTTGCGAGAGGTGTGGGCGAGAGGGAGCTGGATAGCTTCCTTACCCCCCGGCTGAAGTTTCTTTCGGATCCCTACGACCTTCCCGGTGTGGAGGAGGCGGCATCGAGGATATGGAAGGCGGTTTCACAGGGCGAGAAAATACTTGTCTATGGCGATTACGACACGGACGGCATAACAGCGGCCACAGTCGTGTGCGAGATACTGTCGCAGAACGACGCCCAAGTGACCTGCTTTCTCCCGCACAGATTTGACGACGGATACGGATTTACTGTCGACGCACTTGACAAGGCTCTGGAAAAGGCCGATTTCGGCTTGATTGTGACGGTTGACTGCGGCATGACTGGCAAGGACACCGTGGAATTTGCGAAGTCGAGGGGTATAGATGTGATAGTAAGCGACCATCACGAGCCTGATGGCCATATCCCGGATGCCTATGCGATCATCAACCCCCGTCTGCATGGCGATGTTGCCGGATGGGCGCATCTCGCGGGTGTCGGGGTGGCATTCAAGCTTTGCCATGGTTTTGTAAAGTATGGTCGCGAGCACAATCTCGGTGCGCATGATACAGATTTGAAGGGGATTTTGGATTTGGTTGCCCTTGGCACTGTGGCGGACATTGTCCCCTTGCTGGAGGAGAACCGGATACTTGTGTCGCACGGGCTCAAATCCCTCGAGTCCCAAATCCGTCCCGGAGTGCGCGCATTGTGCGAGGCATCGGGGCTTGAGGCAGGGATCAGCCCGTCTAACATTTCCTTCGGCTTGGCTCCTCTTCTCAATGCGGCAGGGCGTTTCGGCAGCCCCGATGACGCGTTCAGGATACTCAATACCGACAACATCGTCGAGGCGCATGATCTTGCCGAGTCCTTGAAAAAGAGCAACATCGAGAGGAGGCTTGTCGAGAACGAGATGTTTGAAAGCGCTGTCGCGCAGTTCGGGGATGGCGCGGCTGAAAGACGTCCTGTTACAGTCGCTGGCAGCGGATGGCATCAGGGTGTCGCCGGGATCGTGGCAGCCAGACTCGCCAGGACATACAACGCACCGGCGATAGTTCTATGCATAGACGGCGACACCGCCAAGGGGTCCTGCAGGAGTGTCGGGGGTTTCAACCTTGTCGAGCTTTTAGGCTCTTGCTCGTTGCATCTCGAGTGTTTCGGTGGGCATCCCATGGCTGCCGGGCTGACTTTGAAGACTTCGCGGATACCGGAGTTCTACGAGGCTTTCGCGGCGGTGGTGTCCTCTGCGGGTCTGGGGAGCTACGCGCCTGTCATGGATTATGACGGTGATGTGCGTCTAGCCGAGCTTGACGACGGGTTTTTCGACTACATCGGCAATCTCGAGCCTTTTGGGTTCGCGAATCCCGAGCCGGTGTACCGCATCGCCGCAGTCGAGCCGATGAACGTCGCACCGGCGGCGGTGAGGCATACGCGAGGCATACTGAAAGACTCATCGGGTGACGAGATGAATTTTATAGCCTTCAACATCTCCACCGAGGATCTGCCTCCTCGCGCGCTGTGGGATGTCCTCGCCACGCCACAGATGAACACATTCCGGGGCATAAGCTCGCCACAACTGATGGTCAAGGCGATCAGGACGGCAGATGAAACTTGAAAAGGATATTTCTCATGAGTAAGGACCTGTCTTTGCTTCCTTCGGTTATCGGGTATGAGTTTTCAGGCAAAACGCTTATGGCAGAGGCTATGACCCACAGGTCATATTCCGCCGAAAGGGGGCTGGAGTATGACAACCAACGACTCGAGTTCCTCGGTGACGCCGTCCTGCAGATCATCATAACAGAATACCTTTTCCATAAATACCCGCACGAGGACGAGGGCAGGCTGTCCAAGATGCGCGCGGCAATCGCAAGACAGTCCTCGCTTGCGAAATTCGCAGAATCATGGAGCCTTGGCGAGTATGTGCGCATGGGCAGGGGGGAGGTGCAGAACGGCGGCTGTGAAAGGGTGTCGACTCTTTGTGACGCATTCGAGGCGCTTGTCGGGGCAATACGACTCGATGGCGGCATCGAGTCCGCCAGAGATCTCGTCCTTCCGATGATGGAGGAGAAATTCCCCGATCCAATAAGACTAATTGCCCAAATCAACCCCAAAGGGATGCTCCAGGAATACACCCAGGGCCTGAACAGGTCTGTCACGCCCGAATACGTGATCGAGAAAAGGGAAGGCCCCGAACACGACTGCACATTCAGGGTCTCGGTAATAATCAACGGTGAAATCGTCGGGGAAGGGGAGGGGAAAAGCAGAAAAGTCGCCGAGATGAACGCAGCCTCGGCCGCATTGAAGTCCCTCGGCAATCCTGCAACCCTGAATCTCGAACTTAAAGTAACGAATGAAGTCTGAAGAGATCCCATTGAACCGATTGTATGGAGACCTGTCCTGGCTTTGGCCTTTGTTCAGCCCCACGGAGGACTATGTCGAGGAGGCAAGTCATTGGCGGACTTTGCTTCATGAGCTTCTTGGCCCCGGCAGGCATCGAGTCGTCGAGTTCGGATCTGGCGGAGGGCATAACCTGTCGCATCTGACATGTGATTTCGATGCTGTGGCGGTGGACTTGTCCGAGGAGATGCTGGAGCTTTCGCGTAAACTGAATCCCGGGGTCGAGCATATGCAGGGCGACATGCGCACAACACGTCTGGGACGAAAGTTCGATGCCGTGTTGATACACGACGCCATTAGCCACGTCACCAGCGAAACTGATCTGGCTGCCGCCTTCGAGACAGCCGCCTGCCATCTGCGTCCCGGCGGTGTGGTAATAGCGGCACCCGACTGGTTCAAGGAAACTTTTAAGTCTACATGGACAACCGAGTGCTCATATTCGTCCGCAGACATGGATCTTACCGCCTTCGAGTACCTGCACGACCCCGACCCCGAAGACACGGTCATAGAGGCCCTTTTGACGTTTGTTATTGACAGGGGCGGTGTCTGTGAGATCGAGCATGACCGCATGTTTCTCGGCCTTTTCCCTCTGGCGCTGTGGCGCCGTGTGATAAGATCCGCCGGGTTCACATTCTCCAGACGCAAGTTCTTTTTGTACTCAGCCAACCTGGACTACACCCTGCTTGTCGGCAGGAGAAAATAGCGTCCGGTGTGTCACCGGACATTTTGGGGAATTCAATCGCAGCACGGTGCGCGTCAAGCTATTTTGGATGCGAGGCCACGCCGATGC
>JAFGFR010000193.1 GCA_016930955.1 Victivallales bacterium
GCCGGCGCGCTGGCCACCGCCGACTACGGAACGGCGCTCTCCCCAATCTACGCCGCCAAGGAGGCCGGGATGAAAGTCAGGGTGTTCTCCGACGAGACCCGCCCGCTGCTCCAGGGATCGAGGCTCACAGCATGGGAGCTGCACCAGGCCGGGATCGAGGTCGTCACCATCTGCGACAATATGGCCGGGCAGGTCATGAAAGAGGGGAAGATAGACATCGTCATAGTCGGCGCCGACAGGATTTCCGCCAACGGCGACGCAGCAAACAAGATCGGGACTTATTCCCTTGCGGTCCTCGCAAAACACCATTCCGTGCCATTCTACGTCGCGGCACCCTACTCCACGATTGACATGTCGCTGCCTACCGGGGACTTGATACCCATCGAGCAACGCTCTCCCGACGAGATCAGATGCGCATTCGGAAAACCCACTGCCCCGAAGGACATAGCCTTCTACAACCCAGCGTTCGATGTCACCCCGCACAGCCTCATATCCGGGATAATCACCGAGAGGGGAATTGTCTCCCCTCCCTTCGATATAAACCTCAAGTCCCTTTTCGGGAAACCCGTCTGACAGCCATGCTCCTGATAATCCTCGCGATGCTGATTGACCTTGTCCTGGGGGATCCGCAATGGTTCCCGCATCCGGTCAGGGCTGTAGGGAAACTCTTGTCATTGATGGAGAAGGTGACAGTCGCCCTCCTCGGGCGTAATATCCTTTCCGGCACGCTCGCGGCTTCTGTCACGATAATCGCCACCGCCGCTGCCGTGTTCGGCTCGCTCGAAGCCGCAAATCATCTCTTCGACCAGCCCTCGATGCAGATAGCCAACATCGCCCCCGAACTCGCCAACTGGCTTCCAGCCGGCACAAATCTGCCGCATACTCTGCTCACCATTTTTTGGCTCTGGGCAGGCTTCTCCGCACGCGAGCTTTCAAAATCCGCCATGCAAGTATACACACACCTTTGCAAAGGCGACATCGTGAAAGCGAGAAAATCACTCTCGATGATCGTCGGACGCGACACCCACGACCTCGACCGAACAGCAATTTCCCGTGCCACCATAGAGACCGTAACCGAAAACTCAGTCGACGGCATCTTCTCACCCTTGATCTTCGCCTTCATCGGAGGCCCCGCACTGCTCTGGGCATTCAAGGCCACAAGCACATGTGACTCCATGATAGGATACAAGGACGAAAAACACATCCTCTTCGGCAAGTTCGCCGCCAGACTCGACGACACGCTGAACTACATCCCGGCCAGAATCTCACTCCTGCTCTTCACTGCCGCCGCCCCGCTTTGCGGCATGCCACCAGCAAGATGCTTCAAAATCGCCATTCGCGACGCCAAACTCCATGCCAGCCCCAACGCCGGAATCCCCGAGGCCGCCGCCGCCGGCGCACTCGGCATCTCACTCGGAGGCCCTGCCTCATACGACGGCACCATATCACAAAAAGAGTTCTTCGGAAAGGAATTCCCACCCCCGGAAATATCACATATCCCCGCCACCCTCAGACTCATGTGGGCAAGCACCGCAATCCTGCTCGCAGCACTCACAACAGGCATGCGAACTTGAAAAAGATGCTGTTGTCGGTCATTTACCATGTGTTATTTCAGACATTTGAGCCAATTTCAAACTCTGCGTGAGCCGCGTTGGGATTTCACTTGCGAAATATCTTCTAAGGAGCTGGAAATTTTGCTGGCAGGGGTTATCTTGCGATTTGTTTGAGCGATAAAAAGAGAAATGAGGTATATATGAACGACAGGTATCTTGAGAGGGCGCGCAAGAAGATAAGTGATCCGAAGTTGCTTTCGATAGTGGCATCTAAGAGGGCTCGGCAGCTTGCCCGTGGTGGCAAGCCGATGATAAAGACAAACGACCGGGAGCATCTCGACATCGCACTGCTGGAAATAGCCGAGGGCCTTGTGGAGATTGACACTGAGTAGTCATGCCCGACGCCTTACGGCTATGACAATCGAGGCACGGATGTCGACGGGACTGGTTCTTGGAGTCGAGACCAGTTGCGACGAGACAGCGGCAGCGGTAGTAGAGAAAGGTTGTGAAGTTCGCGGCAACATAGTCTCATCTCAGGTGGGGAAGCACTCGCCTTACTGTGGTGTTGTTCCCGAGCTTGCGGCGAGGGAGCATCTCGAGAACATCCATATGGTTGTGGGTGAAGCATTGGGGACTGCCGGTGTCGGATTGGACAAAATTGCCGCCGTGGCGGTGACCAACGGGCCGGGACTGCTTCCCGCATTGCTTGTGGGAGTCAATTTCTGCAAAGGCCTCGCACTGGCCAACGATCTCCCTCTGATAGCGGTAAATCATTTTCTCGCACACATATACGGGGCATTCCTCGATGGTGCGACATCCGATCTTTATGATGATGCTTCCTATCCGATGATCGCGCTGGTCGTCTCTGGGGGTCACACCTCTCTTGTAAAGGTTGAGAGCTCCGGGGTCGCTGAGATAGTGGGAAGCACGGTTGACGACGCTGCCGGCGAGGCCTTCGACAAGGGAGCCAAGCTGCTCGGCCTCGGCTATCCCGGGGGGCCCTTGATCGATAAAGGTGCCCATGGCGGCGATCCTCGGAGCTTCGCGTTCCCCAGAGGCCTGACGGGTGCCGCAGGAAAGCCGCTGGCACCTGAGAACAGATTCAATTTCAGTTTCAGCGGAGTCAAGACTTCGTTGCTGTATCACAGCCGCCGGAACGGCCTGATCCTCGAGGACGGCGACATGACAAGGAATATCCGCATCAGTGAGGAAGCCAGCCCGGAGCTTCTGCGCGACACCCTCGCATCATATCAGCAGGCAATAGTGGAGGTTCTTTGCTCGAAGATGCTCGACGCGGCGGAATTCTTCGGGGCAAAAAGCCTCGTGGTCTGCGGAGGGGTGGCATGCAACTCAAGACTCAGGGAGGAGATGTCCAGGAGAGTCCCCGAAAACATAGCCCTCAAGATAGCCCCCCCGAAATACTGCACCGATAACGCAGCAATGATCGCCGGGATCGCATGGCACTACCTTAAAAATGGGATCAGCCATGGTATAGACACCGACGCGTTCTCAAGAATGTCATCTCCAATCCTGACTGCTCCCTGGAAGTAAATATTTCTTACACCTGCAGAGTTGAGGCGAGTTTCGAGAATGGCATTATCATAAGAGCCAATTTCGGACGGCGGGGCTGCCGTCCATCCTTGACTTGCTTTGGCGCGCGACCCCGACGGCGCAGCCGTCCTTTGGAGTGCTCTGTGTCAGCAGAGCTATACCTAAATGAAGCAGTTAAATCTCAAAAATGACAGTTAAGATATTTGCATATAA
>JAFGFR010000194.1 GCA_016930955.1 Victivallales bacterium
CAACTCCTGCCCGCAGGTTAGTGACATTGACGTCTGCGACTCGCAAGATATAACATTGTGGTCGTAATCGACGACTTTGCCGCCCTTGAGTAGTTGAACTACCGCCGTGTGTTTGCCGACAGGAAGCGGCGGCAAGTCCAATTGCATCGCGGATTCCCCCCGGGTTATGGCCGCCGGAGACGTTGAGTTCCCCACCAGTTGCCAAGAGGCGTCAAATATTGTCAGCAGCAACTCCGCTTCACCTTCCAGATCAGATGTCAGGCGGACATCGATTCGTTCCCGCGGGGATGGACTCCAGTTCATATCTATTCTGGAAGCCACTGTCAGCTCAGCCCCGGAATTGCCCGCAGCCCATCGGAATGCGGTAATCAAATCAGCGGCGGTGATTTCGTAGTGGCGCTGATCGCCCTGCCGCGGCAGGAGATAGCCCACCCCCCTGGCGTTAAAGAGTGCCACGCTACCGTCACCCAGCCGGAACCACCGGGGAGTGATTAGGGCGGATCCCGGGTGGGGAATCCCGCGGGGCATTTCTGTTTGAACCCCACCCATTTTCTCGATTTCTGAATCCAACCCACCTTTACCATTTATTTCAACCAACCCCATCCCTTCTTCAACGTGTCTCAGGATCAAGGATCGCAAAGACAAATCAAGCTCCCTCCAAGCCTGTGCGTCAATGACCATGACATCCGGCCGATTCGCCATGGCCCGTTTGATGCCCGACAGGACATAGGAAATAGATTTCTCGTTGGACTCCGTCTGGGTTCTGTCCCATGCCTGGTAGTCTGCCCCCCCGAGCGTAGATTTTTCCATTCGTTCAGGATAGTATGCCCCATATCCTACCGCGTCATAATTTATCGGCCAACGCTGTAATATCTCCACCACATCACGGCCGTTGCCTCGTTGAAAGAGGAAAAACAAGCGGCACAACTTCCCTCCATTGGGGTTCATCCATTTGAAATGGGGTGAAGGCACTTCAGTAGTAAATGATTGAAACCCGGAAGCATCTTTTGACAAAGGGGCAGATTTTCCCTGTTCGTGTCCGGCTCCCTTCGCTGGAACAACAAACATCCAGAACATGGCCGTAAAAACAAACGCGCCAATTTCGAACCGCGAGCATCTACATCTTTCGTGCTTTGATGAAACCATTACAAATCCTCCTATGAAAAGTTGTTTTTTTCTCATTAATATTTGGATGATAAACTAATCACCCTTGCCGACAGATGATTTGGCTGTCATATTCTGCCACGTGACTATTTGCTCACGAAGCAGCGATATTTGTTCACTGCACTCGGGATCCCCAATTCTGTTGTTGAGTTCGTACGGGTCATTTCCCAAGTCATAGAGCTGAGTCGGTTTGAACTCGGCTCCCTCGGTAACGAGCTTGATGTTCCCTGAACGCACCATTTTCCAGCGGGGCATTTCCGAGAAAACCGGGCCGGGAAGGAACTGATCTCTACCGCGTGTCAAAGGTGCGAATGAATGGCCGGGTAATCCGTGTTCGGGGGCGAGTCCGACCCAGTCGAGACAGGTGGGGAAGAAATCCACACCGGAAACCAAAGCGTCAGTGACAAGGCCGGAGCCACCGCCGGGAACGCGAGCCACTAATGGAATGCCACTGGATGTCTCATGGGGAAGGCACTTGTTTTTAAGTCCGTGACTCCCCTGCATGTCTCCGTGGTCTGATGTGAACACCACAACCGTATCCTTGTCACGCCCGAGGCTGTCAAGTTCAGTCAGCAGACGCCCCACCCCGGCATCGACCTGAGTCACCAATGCATAGTACAGTCGCAGGTACTCATTCAGATCGTCTCCATACTGCTGGTAATCCGGACATGCATCCGGCGGCCATGGACTCGGCGGACTAAACGTTCGCGTATAGGGATCAATCTCCTGAAAATTGGGTCTGCGCCTGATGAGGGAGCCGGCATACATGGCATCATATTCAGGAGCAGGCTGCACCGGATAGTGCGGTGCCTGATAGGAGACGAATAGAGCAAAGTGCCTGCCGGACAACCGCCGCAGTCGCTTGATGGCAATGTCCGTGGTAACATCCGTGCGGTGCGCGTCATAACGGTGTTCACACCCCTGCTCGTCATAGAAACAGACATTATCATGAAAACCGTTGTAGCACTGGTAACCGATAAACTCTGTGAATCCTCCACGGAGTTCTTCTGGAACCGGAACGTTGCCTTTGCCTCCGATGTGCCACTTGCCGACATAACTGGTTCGGATCCCGCCATCTTCCAGTGCATTGGCAAGTGTCCGGCACTTCGACGGAATACACGACTCATTGCTGAAGGTGTTGGTCTGGCTCGTGTAAAGCCCCGTAAACAGGTTGATCCGGAAAGGAGTGCAGATGGGGCAGTTTGTGTAGGCATTGCGGAAAAGCACTCCCTGCCCCGCGAGACGATCCAAGTTGGGTGTGAGAATATCCGCAGTGCCCATGCACCGCATCGCATAACGGTGCATTTGGTCGGCATAGATAAATAGAATATTCATATGGCCTGTTTTCTCCATGGCGAATCTATAATTATCCGAACTTGCTAATGGAATTTTCCAGAGGTACTTTCATATTCCTGCATATTCCCGAAACCACATCGGTAAAGACAAAAGTGTATTCGCCGGCAGTGTCATTGAAAGCAGGATTCCACAAGTAATCTTCAGATTCACCTGATACTTCAACTGAACCACTGCATCCTTCAACCTTTTTCATTTCCGGGTCGTGAACATCTATTTTGACAATATGCCTTTCCGGTTTTTCTCCCTGAGCCGTTATTATGAGAAGATGGAATTTAAATGGCATCCCCGGACTGGCCGACTCCGCTTCGGATGTAACCTGCAAAGAATCAACCATGTATGGCATTTTCGCATATAGTTTCACGGAGCAGGGATTTGCCTCGCTGTTGATAGAATCGGTGAACCCAAGATACCTGCCGTCCATAACGTCGTAGACGTGGGAGGGGGAATCAAAAATCACTCGTATTTTCCTGCGGCTCCAGTCTGGTGTCTTGAAGTCCCATACGATACCGGCATATTCAGCCGCCCCGTCAGAGAAAAAGGTGGTTTCAACATGGTCTTCGGGCATGTTTATGAAAGCCTTGCCGGAATATAATCCCGACTCTGATCTGAGCACCTGTACAGGAGCAGGAATACCTCCGATAACGTTGACTGTGTCAGCAATCAACGTTCGCATGGACGCGGCCTTACCCTGTCTTCTCATGTTTAAGTAGGAATCAAGCGCAAAGTTAAGATACAGGGTGTCGCCTTTCCCATATGGATGGCAGATGAATACAGGAGTCTTGTCCCTTGCCGAGCCGAAAGCCCGTGGGTTTCCTTCGCTTGCCATAAATGTCTGGCGTATCCTGTTTCCCTCACTTTTACCACTGCCTCCGGATGATACTGCAAAGTCCTCTGCCTGATTGATTATTTCAAGATGTCCGCCAACAACTACATCCTCCATACGCGATGAAGCCAGTATAGATGGATAATCTTCAACACCTATCATCCCTGAGACAACGACTGCCTGCTCGGCCCCGTAATGCTTTCCTTGTTTTATCCCGAAAAGTTCATCCAGAACCCCTCCGCCATCCGGATTGAGGTTTCCGTCTTCATCGCGGATTCCGCAAGCGTAATCCGCGATTAAAAAACCTCCATCAGCGACAAATCGCTTGATCTCCTGGATCTCCAACACTGTCAAGCTTTGCGAAAAAGGCAGAAACAAGACCTTGAATCCGTCAAGTTCACCGGATTCAATTTGTTCAGTCGCAATCATTTTTGTCTGGTAGCCGCTGTCCTGCATAAGCATAATGAACGCTGATGCCGCCGTCGGGGTGCTGCCAAGATAATTATCCCGGAAAGTATTGTAAACATCATAGGAGCCAAGTCGGTTTATGTGGTTGGTTATTCCCGATTCAGGGAAAGAGAGCGCGAACGATCTTGGTGAATAGTGTATGGCGATGGGGCAGTGCCGTCTTTGCGAACCCGAAATCAACTTGTCTATCCCGTTTTGAATCCGCAGGCACTCGCGTGAAACAGCATCGAATGCCGGTCTCGGGCGGTAGTCAGGATAAAACGCCGCGTACTTATCGCTGAAATTAAAAATTTGAAAATAAGCCACACTGTTAAGTCCAAAGAAGAGGCTGCGCCACGGGAATGTCGATGCGATTTCGGGAACCAGATCTGAATCATACGCCAACCAAATTCCACCGAAGCTTCCAGGTTTCTTGAAGTCAACGATGGATTTCCAGCTGTATATCTTATTGTCATGGTCGATATGGGTGTACATGATCAGGACATCGTGTTTTTTCTGATACTGGTACAAATCTATCCCATCGTAGCAGCTGAATTGTTCCAAGCCCTCGAATCCGACGGAAACTCCCGGATACCTCTCAGACACATAATCAGCGAGAGAATTGTAGAAGCCCGTTGCAGCAAATGAAATAAAGCTACAGTAGTCCAACCACGGCGCACGCGGCTCGCACGGGATGTCAATGTCTTCAGGAATAAGCAAACTTTCAAAATCGCTGAAATCAGTTCCCCATGTGGCATTGAGTTCTTTTATCTCGTTCCCGTACTTTTCTCTGAGGTAATCAATAAATTTTGATTTTACAGGCTCTTTATTCACGGCAATGTGCTCTTTAACCCATGGCCGGACATAAAGTTCATCCCCATAACTATAACCCAAACAACCGCCATATTCTTCGGATTCTCCAACCTTTTCCCAAAGCCCCCTCCGGTCTTCCTCGATAAAATTATCATCGCAAAGTTCACTTAGCATACGGCTGCCTATATGCTGACGATTCTCTCTGTATGTGACACCCGTGAAGAGATTCATATTCAGACGGGCCGCCATCTGCGGATACCTGCGGGTATCTTTATTGCCCCAGCACCCTCCGGTTCGGGTGAGGAAAAAAGCCGTGTCAATGCCACAAGCTTTTAAATGCATTGCATAGTTGATTGACATTGGATTGACACTATGCTGAGGACCGCTCCAACCGAAAAGATGAAACCCGCCAGGCTCGACCGGCATCTTCAAGAATATTTCCCTCCGCGATTTCATCACGACTTGACCACGCCTGTAAATCACCGCCTCAATGTGAACTGTCCGTGACCTTGTTGCCGGTATCCGTGGGAAAACTAAGGTGCCCTCTGTGCAAACCGCGAATTTCTCAATCACCGCGACAATTCTTCCCCAATAGTCACAACAACGGAATTCGAGGACATCGCCGGAGTCCCAACCTGTTGCCTTGAAATCAAAGGTTATCGGCTCTCCAGCATCGAATATGTCAGATTTAGGACATACCCCCAGAGAAACTCCCGTTTCGATCTCCAGCTCCCCGGCGCCATGCGAAATTATTCCCCCCTCCATTTCTACACGGACTGCACATATTTTGCATCCGGAAATTAGCGGGGGAATATCTAAATTAACCACATTCTCTCCTGCCGCAAGCCCTGCTTTCTTCTCGATTTCCGATTCAATTGCAAAAGAATCTTCATCCGCAATACTCAGACATATCATCACTTCACTGGAAATCTTGGATTCCAAGACTAATTTCACTCTGCCGGGACTCTCCATGGACCAATTCATTGCGCGGGGAACATCAATCTCCCGCAACATCACCGGATTGGGGATGGACGTTGCCAGCTTAAAAATACTCAAGACATATGCAGCACTGACCTCGAATAACCCCGGATAAGTACTTTCGGACAGTGGAAGGAAAGAGGAAACACGCATCTCCTCCGGGAAATTAACTGAAAGCAAACACCCTGTACCTGAAAGCCATTTCCTGATTTTAGTTCCAGCGAGAAAGTTAATTTTTTTGAATCCAGATGGGGAAAAATCTTTACATTCCACTGGGTCAAAACTCCCGATAGAGCCGAAAAATTCCGGTTCCGGTTGGAAAATCACCAATCCTGCTCCTTCCCTGATCATGCGGGAAATATCCATTACGATTTCCTGAGGGATAATCCCCCAGACGTTGCCTGAAACCACAATCAAATCCGGTTTCTGCTTCAAAAAATGCCGAAGACGCAAAAGCGTATATGCGACTGTTTTCTGACGTGTCTCGTCGTGTGTACGCAGCGAGCGCCATACATTGTCGCAGGACTCGCCCTCTGAAATCATTTCCCCTCTCTCGGAAAATATCCCGAACATGACAGAATCACATATAAAGGGCATCCGTTGCTGCAATTCGATTATTTCACGCCCGTCTTTTGTTGTTGTGATGAATAATATCCGTACATTTTCGTAAGTGGACGGTTTCGCCCAGGGGAAGTGTGGAGTGACGACCTCGGCAGTGACATCCTGGAATCCCGGCGAAGATATTTCCCCCATTTCCTTATCAAAAAATTCCATGATCAATAGAATTCCGTGGTTGTGGTGAGCAATTCCGGGAAAGCCATTCTCTCTATCTGACGGAACGCTGTTCGCACACCGTTGATATGTTGGTTTGGAACAGGACTTGCGATTATCTCGGCTACTATAGATCCCGCCGGGCCGATGGTTTTGACATGTCCATCCAGAAAAACGATGTTCCACCCAATTTTCGGATGCATTATGTAATTTTCGTTGATGATCGCGTCCGCCAGTACAGACATACGACTCGGATCACGTACCGACTGCAAACGCAATTCTACAAGCTTCCAACCGCCATCACTGTAGAATCCGGCGAAGTCATTGGGCTGATTGAGAACCCGAAGTGGACGCGGGGTATATGAACCCAATATTGATCCAGTCGCCGTCATGTCCTGCTTGAAGGATGGACACCATATGACTTTATCACCTCGGAATTCCTCCCCATACTGACCGCCAAGGTATCCATACTCCCATAATCTGCAACATTGGAATGTCATCCTGACCGCGGGGTCGGCTACAGCACCTGATGAGTAGTATGAGGACCAGTGATCCGCCCTCGATATGGCAAAATTATCGTTAAAATCATTCGCATACATGTGAAATGCGGTGCCAATCTGCTTCAAATTTGATCCGCACACTGTGCTCTTACTCAATGCCCTCGCCATACTCAGTGCCGGAAGAAGCAGGGATGCCAGAATGCCGATTATCGCAATGACCACGAGCAACTCAATCAAAGTGAATCGAGTCGCTCTCACACGGCTTTCTTCCTGAACTTCATTCTGCATCATTGGGCTGCCTCGAAATACCCGAACTTGATCTGTCTGGTGACGAGGCCCAACATCAGGACAATAAATCTGATGCATAGTACAATCCTTTCCCATAAAAACACCACATCCTCCAATTATATACTTCACGTCCTCAACAAGTGTCTCTGATCGCCATTGCCAGGGTTGCCATCAACAAGCCAGTGTTGCTTCCGTCCGGACAATCCTTCCCTTTCCCTCCTTCATCGGTTGCCGACCCTTGAAATCCGGGTGGTTGACCCAGTATGGGGCGCACAGGTCCGGCTGTGTGGAAACCCGGGCCGGATCCTCGATCAGGCCTAAAATGATATCCGCAGCGCGTTTGCCAATCTCATCGACTGGCAGGAGCAGGTTGGGGAAGTCGCCGACGACATCCTCGTCAGTTATCGGCAGGAGACAGATTTTGTTCCCGCTGGATGAAAATGCCGTTTTCAGTGCGAACATGGCTCCGCGGGATATGTTTGTCCCAAAGGAGACAAGAAAATCCAAGTCTGGTGATTCGGCAAGCAGAACGGAGGTCAGATCCACGGCCCTTTCGATCTGGTCATGACCGAATTCGATGAAGCGGATGTCTTCGTCATCAAACAGATCGCCTGCCCTGAGTCCATTCATCACCTGGCCTATGCTGGTTTTCTCGAATACGGATTTGGCGATGTCAGAGAAGGGGGGGGTCAGGATGCCGACCCTGCTCGCATTGGCGGAGCCCACAGCCTCTAGAATCATCGAGGCCAGCGCGTCGTCGTCATGGCGGACAAAAGGGACTGCCTCAAAACCCTTGGGAGGTCTTCCGACTAAGACGATAGGCATGCCTGTCTCCAGCAAGGATCTCAACTCCTCGGCGGAAAAGGCTGAAGATATGGCTATTGTCCCAGAATAGAAACCTTTGGCGAACATGTCCTTTAAACGTTCGATATATTTTATCCTGTCGGAGAGTTGTACTGGAATCCCCTCGATCTGGGCGTGATAACTGCCATCCTGTGCCAGAAAGCCTTGGACGCTTGCGAAAAGTTTCTGGAAATGGACGTTCTCCAGTATCGTGTAGTATTTGTCCGTGACCATGGCGACTGTCCGCATCTTGCGCCGGGACAATACATCGTCGCTGACAACTGTGCCGGCGCTGGTCGTCTTAACTTCAACAATACCTTCCTTCTGCAGAAAGTTCAGGGCTTTTCTGATTGTCACTGGAGAGCTCTTGTAGCAATCGGCAAGCTCGACGTTGTTCGGGAGCCTCCGTCCAAATCTCGTCCGGAATATGTCGCGCCGAATCTCTTCGGCAATCGCAGTGTATTTCGAATCAATCGCCATGACATAGCCTGTGCTTAATATCGTAAAACATATCTTAAAATATAGCGTTTCCCTTGATGTGTCAAGCGTCGGAATGAAAATTCTTTGATTTTTTTTCAAAATCCCCTTGACAGCCACGAAGCGGGGCGGTAGATTAGCTCTCATATAGGAGAGTGGGTATTGTTTATGAAATCGGATAATTTAGACAGCCGTGCGCCTGGTCTTGAGCGTGGTCTTATGCTTTTGGAGTTGGTTGCGAATTCACCTGAGCGTGGGATCGGGTTCAATGATTTAGTGGTTTTGTGTGGAGTCCCGACGGCCTCTGCTGCGCGTTTTCTACGTGTTTTAGTTGACCGCGGATATCTGGCCAAGGATCCTGGCACTGGTCTTTACCGTCTGGGTGCTACGCCAGTGAGGCTTGTTGAGCGCGGGACCCGGGAGAGTCGTTTGCTTGCGTCGGCAGGGAACGTTCTGCGGGATTTGCGTGACCATGCCGGTCATACTGCGACCTTTTTCATATGGGAGGGCGACCGTATCCGTTGCGCGGCAAAGTGCCCGCATGAGAATTCACTTGCGATGCAGGAGCTCGGTGCGGTCCGAAGGGATATCCTGGCATTTCCTTGGGGCTGGATATTTGCCGACAGCCTGCCGAAGGAGAGGGTCGAGTTACTGATCAGGGATTTGCCGACCAGAGAGATGAGCATTGAACGTTACCAGAATGGGCTGACGGCATATCGTAGAAATGGATTCGCCTATGACGAGAATCCCGTTCATTCATGGATGCGCTTCGGGGCGCCGGTGTGGGATGAGGACGGGAACATAGTTGCCGCGGTGGCGTTGGGAGTGCCCCGTTGCCCCTTGCCGGCGGAGGAAGTCAAGCGCCTCGGAGAGCTTGTCAAAAAGGCGGCAAATAAACTTAGTGGCAAGCGTTGAGCTTGAGTTGCAAATGAATGAGAAACCTGACATCGTGATCGTGATGACGGACCAGCAGCGTGCGGACAGCCTGTCCTGTGCCGGCCACCCCCAATTGCGCACACCGAACATTGACCGGATCGCCGGACAGGGGACAAGATTCGGACAATGCACCACCGTATGCCCGGTATGCATGCCCGCACGGGCGAGCTTCATCAACGGGCTATATCCGCACAACCATGGCATGTGGAGAAATTCGGGTTGTATGCCGCCGGAGGACGAGACATTCTTCCACCATCTCCAGAGTGCAGGCTATAATATTGCCCACATAGGGAAGTCCCATTACTATGAACACACGGGCTGGGATGGTGAGATGTGGCATATGCGCAACCATGAGCCGTACATGCGCGCAAGGGGTCTTGATCACGTCGACGAGATTCCTGGCCCACTCGCCACGCAGGTGATGCGCTGCTATATGACCGACGATTGGGAAGAACGGGGATTGATGCAAGAATATATTGACGATTATGCCGAACGCGGCCGGCTGCGCAGGGAAAATCCTTTTTGGGTTCGACCAAGCCCCCGCTCGGTTGAATTGTTCCCCGACAGCTATGTCGGAAGGAAAAGCGTTGAATACATCAAGGGACACGACACCAGGAGCCCCATGTGCCTGTTTGTCGGGTTTCCCGGGCCGCATGAGCCTTGGGATGCCCCCGGGAAGTATGCAGAGATGTACAGTCCGGACCAGACCCCGCCTGCGGTTCCTTACCAGGAAGCTGACAATGTGTTGCCCGATCCCGTCCGCGAAATGGAGGACTTCATGAAGATGGGCGACAATACCTGCACACCTGAGGCAATTGCGCGTGTCCGTGCAAATTACTACGGCAAGATATCCCTGATAGACGACTGGATTGGAAGGATACTCGATGCCATCGAGAACAGGGGAAACATTGAGAACACCATCATCGTCTTCTGGTCCGACCACGGGGAGCTGCTGGGAGACCATGGAAGGGTCTACAAGGAGACATTTCATGAAAGCAGCATGCGTGTGCCTCTGATTGTGAGCTGGCCTGGGCGTTTTGCTTCCGGAGTCGAGTCCGATGCACTGGTGGAGATAATCGACATCTTCCCCACGATTCTTGATTCATTGGGCATTGAGCTTTCCTCAGCGAGATGTGTTGGAAATTCCCTGCTGCCTTTACTTGAAGGTGCCGGGGGCACATTGCGGGACGCGCAGCTCAGTGAAATAGACAGCTTTGGCGAAAGACGCTTTTGCGTGCGTACACGTTCATGCAAATACGCAGTCAGAGAGGACGGCATCGGCTACATGCTATACGACCTTGAACGCGACCCTTCCGAACAGAACAACCTCATCGGCAAGGACAAAAAACTGGAAAAGGAAATGCGCGAGATGCTTCTGCAAAGATTGATGGCAAGCCAATATTGAGGAGTTCACGGTTCACGGTTCACGGTTCACGGTTGGAAAAAGGTATATGACAGAGCCAATTTCAAAACTACCCAACATTTTATTTCTGTTTCCCGACCAGTGGCGGTCTGACTGGCTTGGGTGCAATACGGAGCTGCCTTTGCTCACCCCCAACATCGACCGGTTGGCGGCGGCGGGAATCACCTTCACAAATGCCTTCACCCCCTCCCCGATATGCGCCCCGGCACGCGCATGCCTGGCTGCCGGAAGGGATTACGGGCGGTGTGGTGTGAAAAACAACAGCGAAGCACTTCCACTCGATATGCCCACGTTCTATCAATCTCTGCGCGATGCCGGATACGAGGTTTGCGGGGTCGGGAAGTTCGACCTTGACAAACCGACCCTCGAATGGGGCATTGACGGCTCCAGTCATCTCCGGGAATGGGGTTTCACCAGCGGCATTGACAACGAGGGCAAGTTCGACGGCAGCACCAGCTATACTAAGAATAACGGCGATCCCCGTGGCCCCTACCTAAAATTTCTCCATGACCGCGGCAAGGCCGATGCCTATTGCCGTGAACATCAATGCGAGGAACGCATGAGAACTTGCAGGGATGCCTATATCACCTGTCTGGATGACGAGGAATACTGCGACAACTGGCTGTCTGATAACGGGAGGAGTTTTCTGAAGTCCTTCCCTGCCGGCAGGCCTTGGTTTCTCCAGGTCAACTTCACCGGGCCGCACAATCCTATGGAAATAACGCGGAACATGGCGGAGAAGTGGGATGGAGTGGCATTCCCGCCGCCCGTTGACAACGACAATCCCGCCTATACCCCCGAGGATCACCAGCGCAACCGCCGGCACTACGCGGCGATGATCGAGAACATAGACCGGCAAGTCGGTGAGTTCCTTGAGATTGTCGCCAGGCGCGGCGAGATGGAGAACACAGTGGTCGTCTTCGCCAGCGACCATGGCGAGATGCTCGGCGACCACGGACGCTGGGGTAAATCCTGCTGGTTCAATCCATCAGTTAGAATTCCAATGATCATCGCCGCCCCCGGGGTGGTGGCGGGGACTGTCTCGAATGCCTTGGTTTCCCTGCAAGACTTGGCCGCCACTTTCACCGACTACGCGCGATCCCGAACTCCGGACGGAATGGACGCCGTCTCGCTGCGTCCGGCAATCGAGGGACGGACAGGAAAAATCCGCCAATCGGTTAATAGTGGATTGGATGGCTGGCGAATGCTTTTCGACGGCCATTTCAAAATGATCACTGGCACGTCCGGGGGCCCCCTGCTGTACGACTTGCAGAATGATCCGCACGAAATGGCCAACATCGCCCAGAAAAACCCGGAAAAAGTAATGGAGATGAAAATGATGATGTCAAAAAACCAACATACGGAGAGCACATGAAAAAACAGCCGAATATCGTCTATTTCCTCGTTGACGACATGGGCTACGGGGATGCCTCTTGCCTGAACCCTGACGGCAAGATCAAGACCCCGAACATAGACCGTCTGGCCCGCGAGGGCATGATCTTCGCCGATGCCCACTCCAGCTCGGCTGTCTGTTCCCCGTCGCGCTACAGCATCCTCACCGGCCGCTACAACTGGCGCTCGACCTTGCAAAAAGGTATTGTGGAGGTCTACGGCGACCCACTGATCGCCGGGGATCGCCTGACCGTGCCCGGCTTTCTCAAGCAACACGGCTATCACACCGCCTGCATCGGCAAATGGCATCTGGGCATGGGCTGGGATTTTGAAATTGACAAAGACATCTTCTGTCCGCACCCGAGCTATGGGGCTCCGGACACCGAAGGCGAAAGTCGCCGTCAGGCGACGCCTGTGAAGCGCGCCGCTTGGCGGCAGGCATTCTCCAAGCCGACGACTGGCGGCCCAACCACCCGTGGCTTCGACTACTATTTCGGTGTCGATATACCCAACTGGCCGCCCTATTGCTTCATAGAGAATGATCGGACTGTCGGCACTCCCTCCGAATGGCTACCCGACCGCCTGCTCGGGGACAATCAAGCCAGCATTGCCGGCCCGGCCATGCCTTATTGGCATTTCGAGCAATTGCTGCCGACTTGGGCGTGGAAGGCCGATGCTTACATCAAGGAAAGGGCGGAAGCGGATGAGCCGTTCTTCCTCTACCTCCCCATGACCTCTCCACACACGCCATTATCGGTCAACAAGCAGTTCATCGGCAAGAGCGGACTGAATAACCTCTATGCCGATCTGGTGATCGAGACGGATGATGTTTTCGGACGTGTACTGGATTCCCTTGAGAAACACGGGGTGGCCGACAACACTCTGGTCGTCTTCGCCAGCGACAACGGTTGCGCCCACTACATCGGTGCTCACGAGGACGGGCGCGGGAATTTCGAGTTCGCCATGGAGCGGCAGGGGCATTTCCCGAGCGCTCGGTATCGAGGATACAAATCCGATGCCTGGGACGGCGGACATCGCATACCCTTTGTCGCGCGCTGGCCAAATGTCATCAAACCGGGCGGCACCTGCAACCAGATCGTCTGCCTCTCGGATTTAATGGCGACCTGCGCCGACATTGTCGGCGATACTCTGCCACCCAGTGCCGGCGAGGACAGCGTCAGCATGCTGGCTTTGTTCCATGGGGCCGGGATCTCCGGCCGAAGTACCATCGTGCACCACTCGATAGACGGCAAGTTCGCAATCCGCGACGGCCGTTGGAAACTGGTGCTCTGCCCGGGGTCGGGAGGTTGGACACTCAACGATGCCGAAGCCGCCAAGGCGGGCCTGCCCTTGCTCCAGCTTTACGACATGGAGAGCGATCCAGGGGAGAAAAACAACCTGCAATCCGAACACAAGGACAAAGTCAAAGAACTGTTGTCCATGCTGAAACGGCAAATTGCCGATGGCCGGAGCACGCCAGGATTGCGACAGCAAAATGATGTGCCCGTGGATATTTGGAAGCTCGACTCCATGCCAGGAGCCGACACCACAGCGCTTGACGACTACTAAAACATTGAGCGACAATGACGTCAGGCAAGGCATCGAGGGGGCCACGCCCGACCAGCACCGCCTTGAATTGGAATTGAGTTAAAATACGGAAAGGATTGGAAAATGCCAAAAAACCCCAACATCGTTATGTTCCTGATTGACGACCTGGGCTGCCGCGACCTCGGGTGCTTTGGATCGAGCTTCTACGAGACACCGCGGCTGGATGCCCTGGCGGCTGAAGGGATGCGTTTCACCAACGCCTATGCGAGCTGTCCGGTGTGCAGCCCGACCCGGGCAAGCATAATGAGCGGCAAGTATCCGGCAAGGATCGGCCTGACGCAGTTCATTGCCGGCCGCCGCAATGGCCGCGTGCTCGAGGCACCGTTTCTGCACTACTTGCCACTCACCGAGACATCCGTGGCAAAAGCCCTCGGCGAAGCCGGATACCAGACCTGGCACGTCGGCAAATGGCATCTCGGCGACGAGAATTTCTACCCGGACAAACACGGCTTCGACATGAATGTCGGCGGCTGTCACATGGGACATCCCCGCAACGGATATTTCAGCCCCTACAAGATGCTGACCTTGCCGGACGGCCCGGAAGGCGAGTATCTCACCGACCGCCTGACCGACGAGACCGTGGCGCTCATCCGTAACCGCAATCGTGAACGCCCATTCTTCCTGCACCTGAGCCACTATGCCGTGCACACCCCGATTCAAGCGCCGGAAAATCTTGTGGAGAAGTACCGGCGTAAGGCGGCAGCCCTGGGTTTGGACAAAATCAACCCGATGGTGGACGGAGGCCCGATGTCATCCATTTCGCCGGGACACGAAGGCAGGCCCATCACACACATCAAGCGCAGGATGCTGCAGTCCGACCCGGTATATGCGGCCATGATGGAGAACCTCGACACCAACATCGGCAAGGTGCTTGATGCTCTCGATGCCGAGGGGCTGAAGGACAACACTCTGGTGATGTTCACAAGCGACAACGGCGGGCTCGCCACCGCCGAGAGCAGCCCCACCTGCAATGCACCTTTCGCCGAGGGCAAGGGCTGGGAGCGCGAGGGCGGCAACCGTGTATGCCAGATCGCCACCTGGCCGCGAGTGATCCGTCCAGGTTCGCTATGCGACACCCCCGTCCAGAGCTGTGACTTCTATCCCACCTTCCTCGAGGCCGCCGGCCTGCCGCTACGCCCGGAACAGCATTGCGACGGGATCAGCATGATGCCGGCATTCACCGGCAAGGACACCATGCCTAAACGCGCACTGTTCTGGCACTATCCGCACTACAGCAACCAGGGAGGATCCCCCACAGCATGGATACTTCGGGACGGATGGAAATTTATCCGCAATTACGACGCGGGAACCGAAGAACTTTTCCACCTGCCAAGCGATGTCAGCGAGTCGAACGACTGCGGACACAAATTCCCCGAACGCACAGCCAGCCTCGCCAAGGAACTCGATACTTGGCAACGCGAGATCGAGGCATTCATCCCAACCCCAAACCCCGAATGGCGACGACTAAGCTCCATGGTCCCGAAAACCCCGGACAACGCACACGAATAATCCCAGATAAAGCAGTTGCCGCAGTGTGCCGTGGATCTATTCTTAAAGAGTTGTATGCAAATATGTTAACTGTCATTTTTGAGATTGGCTCATAGGATCAGCGTACTCCCTGTTTGACAAACTCGTCGCAGGCTGCGGCCTGCCATCTGGGATCGAGCCCGATTGAGGCGTTGTCACCGTAGTATCCTGCGACAAATCCTCCTCCGCGCGGCCGCCAGAGCTTGTCTATCATCTCCCGCGCTTCAGCGCGTATAAGCGACTCGTCTTTGCTTTGCAAAGTCTTCTGTATGTCCACGGGACACCAGAAGGTGATATTGGCATCCTTCTGCCATGCCGCGAGCGTGTCTATGCCGTGAAGACGCGGCTGGTCGAACTGCAGCAGGTCAATTCCCGCCTCGATCAGCCCCGGGACTATCGCCCCGATCTTGCCGCAGGAGTGCATCAGCACCTTCATCTTCGCCTCGTGAGCGCATGCGCAGAGCTTCCTGGTTCTCGGGAAAAACTCCTGCCTCCACAAATCGGGGTTTACAAGGGTTTGGCTTTGTGTGCCCCAGTCCTCACAGAACATCACCGCATCCGCACCTGCCGAGGCATAATTGCCTATCATGTCCAGCAGCATGATGTCTATCTTGTCGTGCAGTATCCGCATCAGATCCGGCTCGAGCAGCAGCTCCATCAGATAATCCTCCAGACGGCGCATTTTTCTGGCGATATTGAAGGTGAACCCCGGAACCCCGCCGATCACAAATTTCCCCGACAGCCTTTCCGCATGGTCCTCCCTGCGGTCAAAATCTTCAGCACGGGAGTAGTCGGGGAACTCGTAGTCATTGATGTCCGAGAGGTTATGGAGTACACCCCTCTCCACCTCGCCCTTCGAGCTCTCGTCTATCCTTGACCACAGGTTGCCCCACTCGTCCAGTCGCTCCCATTTCTCTT
Organism: Victivallales bacterium; assembly: GCA_016930955.1. Lineage (GTDB taxonomy): Bacteria > Verrucomicrobiota > Lentisphaeria > Victivallales > JAADHT01 > JAFGFR01. The sequence continues at coordinate 16,265 of JAFGFR010000194.1, forward strand.
CGTCAACTTTCCTCCATTCCGTCGCATGCGTCCTCACCCTGTTCCCGATCCAGGCCATGTCGGTTGGCTCGAAAGACCTCGCAACCCTGTCGGGAGAACCAAAATCAAGCGTCCTCAACATCACTTCCCTGGAATCCATCTCACACCTCATAAGTAATGATGATATTCAGGCTCTGCCGCGGTATCCATCACCTGAAACCAATGGTTAAAATTAATTTTTTCTCACTCAAAGCCACAAAGGCACAAATAAAACTACTGAGCTAATTGCAAGATTCCCTGTTAACCGCGTTGGAGGCGCAGGCACAGCAGACAGTGCAACAAAATGGCTCCTATGACATCTTATTTGACATATAATGCTTTAAATGCTAGTTTAAATGGATTTTATTGAGTTTTATTTACACTATATTGATTTTATGGCCATATATGTTTACAGAGGGGAGCGGGAATTGCGTAGCCCCGTGCTGGAATTCCTTCATGGAGGCCGGATGTGCCGTCTGGAGGTATTACACTGTGGTTTCGAGCGCTTCCGCAAAGCCGATGCCAGACAGAAGCGCTATCCTCTGAGCTCTCAACACATTCATCCGGTGTTCCACCTGCTGCTGTTTTCCGAAGGGAGTTTCGAATATCTCCACAATGACAGGAGGCAGCCCTTCTCGCCCGGGGTCTTCACCGTCACCAACCCTGGCGAGCCGCATCGCTTCGGATCATGCCCATGCGATGGCCATTGCGCCTACTTTTTCTTGACATTCCATCTCACCGATCTGGAGACGGGTGAGGCGCACTTCCTGAACTTAAGCAAGCTGTTGTCAATGCTTGCGGGCGAGCCGGTTCTCCTGCCGGACTTCCCGATTAAATTCAATAAACGCAAGGCTGCGGTATTCGAGAATCTTGTGTTGATGTTGACCGGACAGCTTAAGTCCAGCTCGCGGCTCGGTGCCTTCTCCGCAGCCAGAACCATTATCGACATCCTGGACTTCGTCATGAGAGAATGTCCGGGAAACACCGAGGACAGTTTCGGCGACATACCGAAGGACATCCCGCTAGAGAAGGCCAAAAGACACATCGAAAGGAACTTCACCAGGAAATTGACCGTCAAGGAGCTCGCCTCGGTCGCATCACTGGAGCCCTCATACTTTATCAGAAAATTCAAACGGTTCTACGGGTCACCCCCCGTGGCCTTCCAAATCGAGCTCAAGATCAACGCCGCAAAAAATCTTCTGTCCACAGGCGGATACTCCGTCGCGGAAACCGCAGAAAGAACCGGATTCAAGGACATTTATTACTTCTCCAGAATATTCAGGAAAGTCACCGGTAAAACCCCGACAAGCCTCAAACCGAAATTTTCCTCTGGAAAGGGCGGCTCTTGACATATTTGATCCGTCGGGGGGATATTCCAAAATGGGGCAGGCACAAATTGCGGACGCAGAATAAATTTCGAGATTGTAATTGTAGATATTCAGCAAACCACGTCGGGGTCAGGTCTGAGACACTCGAAGACTGTCCAGTACTGACCCCGAACTAACCGAATAAAGTTCCCGCCCGCTATTTTTTTAATTTTGAGAGAATCGACTGAGCGATATCTGTCATGGAAATGAGTTCGCTTGATGGGATTCGACTCCCTTCATGAACCCATATGGAGACATGGATATTTTGCTTGGTGAACAGCAAATGGCCGAAACAGCCATGTGTTGCGATATTTTGACTGCCAATCCTCAATTGTCCGGGGGTGTCTTTCCAATGCATCCTGGCGAAATCAGCCCCGGCAAGATTGAAATCGCTGTCTCTTTTGTCATAGCCTATATACTCGGGCATGCTTTTCAAAAAAGAATTCCAGGATTCATCATTTTTGGGGAATCGGGCACAGATACTGATTTTTATACTCAACTTGCCCTTATGCTTGCTTCCATAATCCCATTCCTTAGTATAATATCTTGATGAGGAATTTCGCGTCGAGCCTTCCTTTTTAACGGCGAAGCCTGGCAAGTCAACGAACAGGGGGTCGACATCGCGATAAAAATTCTTTTCCGTGAATTGTACAAGCTTTGCCGGCAAAGCTAAATTAGCATTGAGGGTTTCTATTATTTCATCATCCACCCTGGACATCCAATGCTCCATTCTACCTTGAATCTTTTCTTTTTCAAGAAGATTGCCCCATGAGTCTTGACTGGTATCCCAGATATTGGAAGCGAATATGAGGTGATCCCCGACCCTACACCTGACAAAAATCTGAACCTCAGATGAAAAAGGGCGATTATAGGCACGCCCGTGATGTATCTTTGCTTTTGAATCTCTCCTGATACCGATAAAAGCATACTCGGCATTTTCAACTCGGATTTCTGAAATGTCACTATTAGTTTTATCTCTTTTCAGATTATCCTCATAACCGAAATCGTGGTGGTAATCCAGCCAGTTAGCCCGTGTCCAGGAAAGTTCCTTCATAAACCAAATGCTATAGGGGACAGTCTTTTTAACGCCGTTATAGTCAATAATCCTAGTGGTGCCCTTCTCAGCAAGTTTTGCGCAGGCATCATAGTTGTTGTATGAGATCAATTTGCCTTCTTCTGAATCCGGCTTATAGACTTTATAGCCGCAGACGACACTGTCAGGATGTGATATTTTACGGTTTCGCATATTTTGGACTATCATGCCGCAAAGTTGATCCAAAGTGACATTGGCGAGCTGGTTTTCACTTAGTCCAGGGATCTTAGAGTCGGCATATGAGGGAGAATCACCAGCCATAGTGTCGGGATTTTCAAGCCGGTCAATCATCGCCTTGATGTCTTCGATTCTATTGGCCAATGAATCACGCAATGGGGCGACATCGGATATTGTCTCGGCAGCTTTGACAACGATTCCAGCCAGCTCGGGGTCCATCCCTTCTGCCGGTCGGATAGGTTCATGCCAGTATTTGATGTCGGCGGCCATCGAGCTGGCATCCTCATTCAATCCCTTGAGCTCATAATCGTTTATCATCACGCCTATCATTTCATTTTTCAGATCATTTATCCTCTTGTGTTGGCCCATGTCCTTGGAATGGATGGAGAAGTAGTTGTAGGCGTTGTCGAACTGAGCTTTCACCTGCCGCTGGGCGGTTTGAAGCTTCTGGCATTTCAGCACTGTTGAACGGTGGAGCTCCACCAGGTCGTCTGCATTACTCATGAGATTGGCGGAAATCAGGGCATCTTCAATCGCGGCTTGTTCCAAAGCCGAGGATTGGTCTATAACGGCATTGCCCCCGATCAGCGGTTGCAATACGGACAACACCTTGTCGAATTCTTCTTTATATTCGAGAAGAGTTTTCAGCATTTCGGCCAGCTCATCGCCAGTGTGTTTCAAGGGAGCCTTGTCGGGGTTCTTCGAGTGATTGTCCAGGGTGGTCTCGGCTAATTTAAGGGTTGCTCCGGCGGCTCTGTCCAATTCTCTCGAGTTGTCCTTCAAGCTTTGAAGATATCGGGGCTCCAGAAATGGCCCTGCAACCTTACAGGCCTTCTCGATCTTGTCGGTATCCGCCAATTTTTCTTTTCTTTTGACATCCCTATTCTGCACGGCGACATACTGGTCTCTTATTTTTTTGAACTGCCCGGCCAGATTCTTTGACTGTTCCACCTGCTTGTCGTATAGGTTCCTGCATGATCTTGCCTGACTCAAAATCGCCTTGAATTTCGCGATGGAAGCCCCAGCCTGGCGATCCTGCTCCTGCTTGTTCTCCTCACGGATCCTGTTCGATTCAAGCGTGTCGTGGACCAAACCGACACTGGACTCGGTCAATTCGTAGACGTTAATCGCATCCCCCGCAAGGGGAATGCACTTGGCACCTTCATAGGCACCGACAAGCAAAGCCTTCCCGGTAGCTTTGGCCAAGGCCTTGTAGATGATTTCCGGGTCGGTTATATCCATGCCCGCCTTCTCATATTCATCCAGAGATTTCAGGAACGCCTTTTCCTTTGCCTCCATCCCCAGGGTATAGGCGGAAGAAAGCCCGGTTACACCGGAAAGATTCATAACCGCATTCTTGAAAAACTTGGTCTTCGAGAAGACTTTTTTCCCGTCCTTGCCTTTCTCGTATGAATTCTGGTAGGCATCATAGACCGACAGCACCTTGCCTACGCTGCCGACAACTTTTGATGCCTTGCCATATCTCTGATGCCCCTTATTGGTCTTATGCGTGTCCTGGTTGACCGCCTTAACCTTCTGATCGATTTTCTTTGTCTTAGCGGCATTGTTGCTCAATTCCTGAGTCAAATATGCTTTCTGGGCGTGAGTGGCCGGCTTAGCACCTGTTCCGCCAGTTAATTTATTGAAGCGTTTGGGATCGGAATGCGCCGCCTTGATCTTTTTTTTGATAAGGTTCCCTTCCTTCACCGCATTGACTTTATCTTTGCCCAGCTTTTTTACTATACCGGCATTCTCTTTGGTCTTGCGGTCCTTCAGCACGTCCACCACATTATCCAGGCTTAAGCTGTCGTCGAACGCCCCGGGGACATTTTCTGAACGGCTTACCTTCCAACCCTGTTCATCCTCTTGTGCAAATATCGGAAACACACAAGAAAAAAATGCCGCAAAAAGAGAAACAAAGACAAAATATGGTGGCTTTGTATTATTCATCGTTGATGCTCGCCTTGACTTTAAGGGCGTAGGCTTGGACTGCAAGGTCTTCATTGCTGCTTGCAAGTATCTGCTCAACCGCAGACAAGGCTCCGGCCTTGTCGCCTCTCGATTGCATCAAGCTGACGACGACCAAGCGTAAAGAAGGATCATCGCCACGGTTCCGGATATTTGCGAGAATCGCAGACTCCGCCTGTTCCATTTTCCCTGAAGACATCGCGATAAAGCCCATTTGCACTGCAGCGGCCGACCTCATGTCATCGGGACAGCATTCGAGGCGTTTTTCGGATAATGCGTAGGCAGCCTCGTAATTCCCCAGTTGTTGGTAGCCGGCTGTGATCCGAGCCAACAACGGGTCATTTTCAAAAGAGTCAAATACCGACTCATACAATACAATCGCCATGGTGGTAAGAGATGGGGAATCGGCTTCCATATAGGCATCGGCCAAATCAACAGTGATGGCTTTGCTGTCAGGATCCCCTGCACAGGCTTTTTCCAGATATTCAATCGCCTCGAAAAGTTTATCTTGATTTCTTTCGGCGACAGCATCCGCGAAGAGGGTAGCTCCAATATCATGCAACTCGGCCGAGTTTTGCGTGAAATATTCATCCACACCCGCAAGCTCATCATTTGCCGGCACAGCATTGTCGCCGGAATATGAAAATAGAATGATGCAGGCCAAAATGCTGCAGAGTGTCGATCCGAAAAGAGTCCCCAGCACCGCACAACCCATGGTCAACTTGGCGGACAATTTGCTTTTATCCCATCTGATGAAGGCTATGACCACCGAGGCAATGCTTAAGAACATCAGCAGAACGGTCAAGAGACAAACCAACACGAAACCAGATGAAGCCCATGTAGTCATATCAGGTACTCCGAGCACATTAAAAAGAAACAGTCAAGAATTGTAACGCGTGTCCAGCTAAATTCAAGTACATGTCAGCTAACCCCGTTGGTTTGGGGACAGTACTGGACAGTCTTCGAGTGTCTCGGCCCCTACCCCGACGTGGTTTACTGAATATCTACACAGGGGGCAGCAGGTTCTCCGCGAGCGCATAAAGCCTGTCGATCTCTTTGGCGAAGGTGGCGATGCTCATTGTCCTCGGCAGAAAGAACACCGGCGCTGCAAGGGCCAGTTTCTCCAGGGCATTCACCCAGGGGGCAACTGTATCGCCAACAAGGAAGTTGCCGGCATCGGGCTCATACACGATACACAGGGATGAAATTTTGAACCTCACGGGCCGGAGTATCTCGAGACTGTCGGCGTTGTTTCGCAGCTCATGCGGGTGGACATTCACGGAAAGCCCGAGCATGGGGTTCATGGTTTCCGAGGCGAAGTTCGAGTATTCGCCGATGCGCATTGACGCTGCCTCCGCCTGCGGGATTCTCACTGGAAGCGAGAGGGACATTTTGTTTTCTATCGTGGCCGGAGTCAGCCTGCGAAGCAATGTGGCCTTGCAGTCTCTACGCTCCGGATTTGCAAAAGAGTTCGCCGGCTGGATATCAAGTGTGCAACACGGTATCCCGGCAAGTCTGAGCTCTCGGACAGTCGCAGATACGTTCTCGATGAAATCATTTTTGAGCTTACGGCTCTGATCAGCAATCCCCGAGGCAACATTCGAAGAGGCAATATCCGTCACAGACCTGACGTGCAGACCCTCCTTGGCCGCCAAGGAAAGAGTCTTATGCATTCCGGCAATGGAGTCATGCATGAAGTGGAACGGCAGCTCCAGCATTTTGAAACCCGAGCCTCCAAGAATCTTCAGAGCCTCAGGCAATGAGTTGATATCGCCGGAAACGCTTATCCCGAATTGTGTCGCTATCATAGCCATGCCCAATGTTCACCTTTTGAAAAAATCTAGCCACTGCTGCAGCTCTCCCGAGCGCAAAGATATGGATGCCAGAAGGAAAACAGCGGAGAAAACCGCCGCCGACATCAGCAAAGCCACAAGGCTGCTTATGCCGAGCTGCGACGCCGCATGGAAAACCATGACCGACCCCGCGAGCGCGGCGGCAGAACTTGCCACCGACTGAAACACATTGACCAGCATAATGCCAAAACCTAACCCAGGGAGCTCCCTGCTGAGCAAGACAAAAAGCATGGCGAAGTTGACTGAGGATGATATCGCCGTAGCAAGCGCGATCCCACCCTGGCGCAGTGGCCACATAAGTATAAGGTTGAGAATGATATTCAACGATATGCATCCGAGTGACACCTTCACCGGGGTTTTCATGTCCTTCCGTGAGTGGAATCCGGCCAGGAGTATCTTGACCGCGGCGAAGAACGGAATCCCTGGCGCGTAGAATGCCAGAGCCCATGCCGTCTCGTTCAGCGCCGACGCGTCGAACTCACCCCTTCCAAAAAGGATGCCTATGATCTCTCGCCTGTGGAAAAATGTGAAGAAAGCCGCAGGGATACTGATGAAAAACGTCTGTCTCAAGCCCAAGGCCAAAGCATCCATTAACCCTTTATGGTCGTCCTTGGAGAAATGGCGCGACATGTCGGGCAGCAGCACGCTGCCCAGCGCCACTGCGAACACTCCGGTGGTCAGATAGACAATGCGGTCACTGTAGTACAAGGCAGGAACCGCATAGTCCCCAAGAAAGCACGCCAGCCATCTGTCGGCAAGGAAACTGATCTGCAAGGCGGAAGCGCCCACCAATCCGGGGAGAGTAAGCCTCCACACCTCTCTGAGAAACTCATCGCCCCATGCCTTCCGCAATGACCCCGGCGGCAGAGCCGCGATTAAACCCGAGCCGCGCAGAAGCAGCAGCATCGCTGCGAGCTGAAGCGCTCCGGCTATCAATACGGAAAACGACAGCATGGCGAGTACCGGCAGACAAGCTCGCACAAGGGGAACAATAGCGACAAGGCACAGGATAAGCGAGATGTTCAGTGCAAGTGATGCCAGTGCCGGAAGGAAAAATTTTTTCAGGGAGTTGAGCAATGCCCCGGCAAGGGCCGAAAGACATACCAGAACAGAATAGGGCATGACCAGCGGCAAGACCTGAAACGTCAGCTTGATCCTCTCGGTCGATACAAAAGGCACGGCCAAAAGGGATACCAGCCCCGTCAGCACGCACATGACAGAAAGGAACACACCCGTCGTGACGAAAAGCAGCGAGAACTTCCTCCCAGCATCCAACTTCCCTCCGTCCTTCTCCAGAATGCCCGAGAAAAGCGGCACCACCGCAGTGCCAAGTGCCCCCTCGCCCAAAAGACGCCTCAGAAGATTCGGGATGGTGAATGCCAGAATCCATGCCGACATGACCGTGCCGCCACCGACACGCGAGGCAAACAACATGTCCCTGACCATCCCGAGAAGCCTGCTCAGCATGGTCGCGAACACGAGCCCTGAAGCGCTGCGTAATAATTTCATGATCCTAAAAATACGCCAGGAAAGCCATCGGCGCAAACGCAGATGGGTGTTTTCCCGACATACCAGCGCCTAAACTCACAAATAGCCGTGTCTGTCTGCGCGCGGCGCGCGGGCAAGCGGATGATGTCCTCCTTCTCCGGCTCCGGGACTTGGGTGTCTGTCTGCGCACGGCGCGCGGGCAAGCGGGTGGCGGGGAGTTTTTGAAATTGGCTCTGATCTTTCCCGGACTGAAAAGTTTTTTTCCTTTCCGGGCTTGCATATTCATCCCTTGCATCACACATTCCTACGATGCATATATATAGCGTCCGGCACAGCCGTTCAAGTTATATCGTCTATCGAAGTCTGGAAAAATAAATCAAAAAGGAATGTATGAGCTCCTTGCCAAAAAAAATGCTTGCCTGGCCGCTGTTCGGCGCAGGGATGGACAAACTCGGGCGAGACAACAAACCATGTCTGGTCAAAATTCCGGAGATCGGCGAAGACGAGCTGCTGGTCAGGATCGATGCCATAGGCCTCTGCTTTTCCGATATCAAGCTGATACGTTCCGGGGAGCAGCATGTCAGAGTGGTCTCGCAGGACCTGTCGAAGGACCCTGTTACACCGGGGCATGAGGCGGTGATGACG
>JAFGFR010000195.1 GCA_016930955.1 Victivallales bacterium
AACCGGACGGTCGAGATCATCTGGACCGCCTGAGCTGCGGCAGGATCATAAGTGGCGGTTAAACAGCCCGTGAAAAAGCGTGTCAAATATCCTCACCCCGAGAAAGTTGAAGTGGCGCCATATCGCTGACGCAGACACGCAAGCAGGATGCTCCCGCCACTATGTAAAAACCGCGAGCGGACGATATGAAATTTTTATTAATGGTCGGGGTGAGAGGATTTGAACCTCCGACTTTTACGTCCCGAACGTAACGCGCTAGCCAGACTGCGCTACACCCCGACATCACTGAAAATGTAACACAAAAAACAGATTAGGCAACAGCCTTTAACGAGTTTTTATTTTTTTGGGCTTGTGAGGGCCAATTTCAGATATCATATTATGTTGAGCTCAACATAACAAGAAGTCTGAATTTCAAGACCCGCGCTTGAAAAAATTGTATTTGACGCTATTCTCCGGGGTGTACGACCCATCGGGCTTGGGTTTGGGAGCCATTTCAAAACTGGCCGTGGCCGCGGGGTTCGCCATTTTGGATGCGAGGCCACGCCGATGCGGGAGCGGGCACGGCATGCGGTGCGCCGAACCTGTGCTCCCAACGCGGTTCATGCGGAGTTTTGAAACTGGCTCATGACTCAAAAAACAAACAGAGGCACTCTCATGCAGGAAATAACTGTCGGAAGTATAGTAGGGAATAAATTTGAGATAGTCGGCAAACAAGGGAAAGGCAGTCTTGGCGAGGATATATATCTAGGCAGACACCTGGACTTGGGACGCGATATCGTGATACGGATTCTGCCTGCGGCAATGCCTGGAGACGAGTGCATGAAGCGTTTTCTTCAGGGCATCGGCCTTGCCGCCAAGCTCCAGCATCCGAATATAGTTTCGATACTTGATGCCGGGGAGGAGGGCGGGATGAATTTTGTCGTCACAACTTACGAGAAGGGGTTTTTCCTGAACGACTATTTGGATCAGCGAGGAAGACTTGATGAAACCGAGAGCATAAGGCTTGTAAAAGGCCTGGCCGATGCGCTGGACTACGCATGGAATGAACTTCGGATCATACACCGCAACGTATGCCCCAACACCATTTTAATCGCGAAGGGCAACGTGCCGATGCTTACCGACTTTGCGATGGCGAAATCCCTTCTCGGCGACGCGAAACTGACTTTAGCCGGCTTTTCTATCGGCGACCCGACATATATGAGTCCCGAACAGGCCAGGGGCGACAAGATTGACTTCCGTTCGGACATATACTGCCTGGGACTGGTGTTCTACCAGCTTCTCGCCGGCTATCCACCATTCAGGGATAAGAATCCTACAGATCTGATGAAAGACCAGCTGTCCACACCCCACCGGCCAGTGCAGGCGACCAACGAGCACGTATCGGACGCATGCGCCGCAGTCGTGGACAAGATGCTCGAGAAAGAAAAAAATGCCAGGTATCAGTCTTGGGATGAAGTTGTCTCTGACATTGACGCGATACTGAACAACACCAGGCCTTCTGCGCTGAACAAGGACTCGAGAAAGCTAATCGACAAGGTCAGGCGCGAGACTGAAGAGAAGCTCGGGAAAAAATACCGGACCGAGATGAACAAGGTGGCACAGGAGCTCGCGAAGGACACCAGACGCAGATTCAGACGCAATATAATCATCCTCACGGTGATAGCGAACATCGCGCTTGTGGCGGCCTTTCTTTTCTATATGAAGTGGAAGAGGGAGCAATCAGGTTCAGTTTCTTCCGGGAAGAATTTGGATGCCCCTGCCGGGCAGCGTTAGCCCTGGAGCCTGAGACTCTTTGCGTGGCGGCGACAGCCTGTCCAGCACGGCTTTGATCCTCGGGTCAAGGCCGCTCCTGTCCATGTCAAAGACAGTCCACCCTCCAGAATGCCTCCTGGTCATGTCCGCCCCCTTGTCCATAAGAAAGAGAAACCCGTCGGCATTGTTCATGGCGACAGCGACGATAACCGGAGTGGCCCCATCTGTGCGCGGGGAGTTGACATCAGCCCCATACTTGACGAGCATCTCGGCCGCCTTGTTCCTTTTTGCGGCCAGAGCGCCGGCCAGGGGCGTGTTGCCGCTCTTGTCCCTTGTCTGAAGGTCCGCATTGCTCTGCAGAAGCAGCTCCAGCACGGAGAGGTCGTCGTCCTTGGAGTCAAATATCGCGATCATCACCGGAGCCACGCCCATGGAGTTTGCCGCATCCACATCCGCGCCGGAGCGAAGGAGAAGCCTGATGATCTCAAGGTCTTTGGACTTGACCGCCTGTATAAGGGGAGTCGTCTCGATCTTGCCGACGCGACCCGTTTGCCTTTCCAAGACCTTCATCGACATCCTGCCGTTGACATCGGCCCCCTTGGCGACCGCGCCTTCCACGGCCTTCAGATCCCCATCAATGCATGCCTTCCAGAGCGACAGCATCCAATTGCTATGCTTGTCCGCTGCATCTGAAAGGACACCCTCATGTGCTCCAGTCCTGCTGAAATACGCTGAAGCTGCGGAGTAGTTTCGTGCCTTGAACTCCCTGACACCCAGAACCAGGTTCCTGTACTCCTCCGGGATATTTATCTGCTCCATCTTCCGCTCTATGGGCAGGGCTCTGACACTCACCGGGTAGGTGACCGATGCTCCCACCTCCTCCTTTTGGACCCTGATGAAAAGCCTCCCTCCCTCGACCTTGACCAGATTCCCCTTCTCCTCGACTCCATCTCTCATGAAGGATATCTCGGATCCCGTCATTCCTTCGAGCTTCGACATGAACAGACGGTCGACGTTCTGTATCCGCTGAAGATTCTCCTTGACAACCACATCCTCTGCTGCAGATATCGCGTTCTTCAAATCGCCTTTCACTAGCATTTCCACCACCTCCGGCTCCATCTGGGCGAAAACTGCAGCAAAAGCCGCAAGGGAAAATATTGTGGACATGATCACTTTCATGTGGCGACCCGAATTTTCTCTGCAGGGAACTGATGCCGACTCACTTTTCGACCGGCACGACAATCCCGCGCATGATGATGTTCTGGCAGAAAACGAAGACCATGAACGTCGGGATGGCCGCAACAACAAGGGAGGCGAAAATCAAGCCCTGGCCGCTGTTCATCTGCAATTGATATAGCCATGGCATCAACGTCCACATATTCTGATCCTGACAAACGAGCAAGGCCATCATGAAGTTACCGTATGCGGCATTGAACGCATTCAGCGCAATGACCGCGAGTATAGGCGTGCTGAGGCTCATGGTGATCTGCCAGAAGATACAGAACTCGCCGGCACCGTCAATCTCGGCGCTTTCGTACAGCTCCCTTGGCAAAGAGTCGAAGAAGCCCTTGAGCAGGAATATGCTGTAGCCGTTGGCCATGCCTGGAAGGATCAAGGCAGCAAAGGTGTTGAGTAGCCCCAGCTCCCTGAGCATCAGGAAGTTCGGAATCTGCGTTACCATCGGCGGGAATGCCATGGTCATCATGAGGAACAAAAGCACCTTGTACGCAGAAGGTGGCTTGTAGCGGCTGAGCGCATAGGCGGCAAGCGGGTTGACTATCAACGCGCAAAGAATAGTCAGTGTACAGAATACGAAGGTGTTGAACAAAGCTCTGCCCTGCAGGAGGACGAACTCCGCGACAGCGACAAAGTTGCGGCTTGCGAACTCCCAGCGCAATTTCTGTCGGTTGGGAAGGAACCAGTTCAAGTAGTGGTAGTCGCGCTGCGGTGGAAGCAAGTCCGACCATGACTCGAACGAAGTCCCGGCAGAATTATTGAGATTCGCCACAGTGCCATGGCGCTCGGCAAGATAGTCCTGGAACATGAAATCCACGCAATGTATCCTTAGGCTCTCTATGGGCATTTTGTATTTATTCCCGGTTCCGGGCTCTTCCCATCCGCGGACATAGGCATCCCAGTCGGCCGTTTCCCCCCCGAGCCTCGGCGCAGCCGAAACCGCGGGCAGCGGAACCTCATCAAAAGACGCATAGCTTGTCCTGTGCAGCTTGTTGAGCGATTCGATGTTCCCCAGATATTTGACCTTCAGGTACTTCCTGTAGTCCTGCGCGACATCCGGGTCGGTGCGCAGCCAAAGCAGGTTGAGAATCTCCCTGACAAAAACTTCCCAGTCCCGGCGCTGAGAGTCGGTGTAGTCATCCCCCGAAGGATAGACACGGGGAAGTCGAAGCTGATCCCAGCTATCATAGTCCGTGCCGTGGGCACGGTTGTAGACTTTGATGTCCCGAGTGTACTGGCTCTGCAGGAATTCCGTCCTGTAGAATGTCTCTACACTCGGGAAGAAAATCTGCTCTTTCGGAAGCTGCTCCTTCAACTTGTTGAGGGCGACCTCGAAACTCGACTCTCCGGGAGACATCATCCTCGAAAGATACCTTCGGACATAGACACGAAAAGTAGCCATCGAAAGAAACTCCGTCCCAAGGGCCTTGTTGATGCCCTCAATGTCACCATGCTCAGACAAGATCTGTTTTTTAAAGCGCCGGAGATTGAAGGGCTGGCTGCTGCGCGAGATGAGACACTCCATATATGCGGGCTCATAGTACTCGGGAGGCATCTGTGTATCTGTGATGAACCTTCCCCATTCGGCCGCCAGAAATGAATTAGGCATACGGGGGAATTGGAGATTCCGAAATGAAGGAGCCTGGGTGTCCATGCAATTCTGGGCAATCCCCAGATTCTCATTGAAGAAACCCTCGGCATCCTTGCGGTACAATGCGAGATCGTCAACAAAAAAAGCAGGGACGAGCTCGGCCTCCGGCGTGTCCACGCCACTCTTGCTTGTGCCGACAACCATCAGCATGAACGGATAGACCATCGTCAAGGAGCCAAGTATCAAGACCGCATATATGCTTGCTATCAGCACTCTTGTCCGCCAGTGCCTGCGACCGATTGTTGAGATTATGGCCATAATATTAAACCCTGATAAAACCGCGTTTCCAACGTTATGTCTTCACGCCCGCGGCGCGGAACTCGACTTTTGAAAGCATCCGCAGCTGATTGACGGTGAAACCAATCATCATGAACCCCAGCATCCAAGCCATTGCCGTGGCTGGGCCGAAACGCAGGTAAGTGAAAGCCTCGTACCAGATATGCAACCCTGCCACCTCGGTGTTGGCTCCCCCTCCGGTCATCGCAAGTATCGTCCCCGTGGCCCCATACCAGGAAGTGATGAAGACACCCACGAAGTTTATTATGATAAGCATCTTCAAGTTCGGAAATATCACAAACATTATCTTGTCTATGAATGTCGCGCCGTCAACGTCCGCGGCCTCGTAGTATTCGTCGGGGATGCCCTTCAATGCGGCAAGATAGATAAGGCATCCCGGCCCCATCCCGGCCCATACCATAGGAATCACGCACGACAACATTGCGGTCCTGGTGTCACCGAGCCACCTGTATGGCTCCGACAAGCGGGAGAACAACCTCGCTGGAACCTTGGCCAAGTCGGAGAACCCGCCGAACCCG
>JAFGFR010000196.1 GCA_016930955.1 Victivallales bacterium
GGCGCTGTCAAGATGCCGTTTCAGACGCACCAGGCCGAAGGGGAACGAGGAGCTTATCTCGAACCCTGAGACGGGGAACACGCCCCTGACGGGGAAGGATATCTCAGGGGCGAGATGCGTCTCCCCCCGAGGCGGGATTGTGTTCACAGACAATACCTTGCCGTATTTCGAATGCACTTCCACCATCCCCTGCGTCGAGTCCGAGGTGTTCCTGATCGTCGCCGAGTCACCTGAGACTTCGCCCTCCGTCATTCGAATGCTGTGGGGGAACTCGAGTCTGACAAGTCTCAGGCAACGCCGGGCATAGAAGACATTGAGGGCAAAGCATGCGCCAAGCAGGCCGATGATGAAAAATATCAAGCCCGACTGCGACTGCATCGAGGAAAGATACAGCAATCCCATCAGCACAAGTAATGTCGTTCCGCTCTTGCTGGGCATGGCTTTGTTGCAGTTGATCCTATATCTAGATCGGCACTTCCACCGAATCGGCGATCCTTTCTATCGCGCCGTCTCCCGAGGCACTGGCCAGCCTGGTACCTTTGCGCACGATAACCCTGTGCGAGAGCACCGCCGGGGCGGAATGCTTGATGTCGTCCGGGAGAACATAAGATCGCCCCTCAAGCAGCGCTCTTGCCTGACTGTAGCGGAGAAGGTCTAGGGAACCACGCGGGCTGGCCCCGTACTCGAGGAAATCCGACTCCCTGCTGGCCTCGATTATGCCCAGAAGATAGTCATACATGTTTTCGGCCACAGAGACCTCTTTCACCGCCTGTCTCGCGTCGAGCATATCCTTGCAGGTGACCACTGGTGTCAATGAATCCAGCGGGTCGCTGACCTTTTGCAGCTTCAGCATATCCTTCTCCTTGCCATGATCGAGATAGCCGATGCTCAGGCGCGTTATGAACCTGTCCATCTGCGAGAAGGGCAGGGGATAGGTGCCCTCGAGCTCGATAGGGTTCTGCGTGGCTATGACAAAGAATATCTCCGGCAGCTCATACTTGACTCCGTCAACGGTGATCTGGTTCTCCTCCATGGCCTCGAGCAGACACGACTGTGTTCGCGGGGTCGCCCGGTTGATCTCGTCGCCAAGCAGGATGTTGGCAAAAACCGGACCCTTCCTAAAGCAGAACTCACCACTGTCCTGCTTGTATATGGTCACACCGGTGATGTCAGTGGGAAGAAGGTCCGCTGTGAACTGAACCCGCGAGTATATACCGTCAATAGACCTCGATATGGCCTTGGCAAGCAAAGTCTTCCCCACCCCAGGGACATCCTGCAGAAGTATATGCCCTCCCGACAGGAGGCCAAGAATCGCCTTCCCTACCACATCGTCCTTGCCGATGAAGACTTTTGCTATGTTTTCCTTGAATTTTTTTGCCGTCTCGCATGCGGCCGCGATATTGTCATTCTCCATCGGTAAACCTCAAGTTTTTTCTAGTTTTTCAGGCGCGAGATTTGCAAAGCATCTCCAGTCTTGCCACGGCCATCTTCCCTCCAGAGGGGGCAATTTTGCTGATCCTCGCACTCGCACGGGCAAAGTCGCCGTCACGACTCACGGATATTCCCAGCTCTAGCACCTCGCCGGCGCCCACCACATTCAGGAATTTCCCCCTGCCCACTCGCATCAAAACCGCTTCCCCCCCTAAATACCCCTCAAGAGCAACAAGCACGCACTGAACCTGGCAAATCGCAGGAAGCACTGGCATGCCTTGGAAGTGACCCCGAAAGCCTGAGAACTCCTCGGGGAATGCGAACTTCGCAATGAACTTGTCTTCTTCGCCGCCGTCTTCATGGGCTAGGGAGCGCAAACAGGCTCTGACATCATTCCTTAGGCAACTCGACACCTTTGACAACCTCCAGATTCTTCAACGACAGCACATATCCATGGCTGAAGTTCTCGTAGCGTATCCTGCCGGGGTAGAGCAAACCGTCATAGTCGGAATAATCCAGATAGAACACCAGGCTCTCCAGTCTATCCCCAAGCAGTATCCTCTTTTCCCTGAGCACTGTCTCGCCTGTGCCGGGATCAATACCGAAACGCAGCTCTGTCCTGAACTCGCCCTCATCAAAAACGAGGCTCACATATCTCGCGGTGATCCCGTAGTAAGTCGGCTTCCCTTCAGGGTGGAAGTAAATTCTCCGGGCATCGTCGGCAATCCTTTCGGCCGCCTCCTCCCCGGGGGCGAGTTCAGGCATCACAAAAACAAACCGGCGCTTCCGGTTAAGCTCTACAAACTCCAGCAACTTCACCCCGGTGGGGCTGATCAGGGAAAGCGCTATGTAGCCCAGCCCGGAATCATAGGAGCAAAGCCCGATCGCCGAGCTCGCCTGCCCCTTGAACTCCAGCACCGCAGACTGGCACAGGGTCAGGCGCCTTGCACGGACTTTATCGAATGAGTCAAAGATTTCCAAGGCATCGGGCTTGACATCGAATGCGTCATAATGAATCTCCGGCACCGATGCGCAGGAAGCGAGCAACGCTGCGCCTAAAACGAGCGCCGCTGCGGAAAACAACCCGGAGCCAATCGGATCACAAAATAGATTTTTACTTTGCATAGTCAACACATCTGGTCTCCCGGATCACGGAGACCTTTATCTGTCCGGGATAGTTCATTTCCTTCTCGATGCTGCGGCAGATGTCCCTTGCGAGGTTAGCAGCCTCGTTGTCGGTGATCTTGTCGGGCTCGACGACTACCCTTATCTCGCGCCCGGCCTGCAGCGCGTAGCAGCTCTCGACTCCCTTGAAGTTCATTGCGATCCCCTCAAGCTGCTCAAGCCTCTTGAGGTAAAGCTCGGTGGTCTCGCTTCTGGCTCCCGGGCGAGAGGCACTTAGCGCGTCGCAGACGTTGGTAAGTATGGCGAACAGCGACTCCGGCTCGACATCGTTGTGGTGGGAGGCGACGGCGTTGACCACCTCCTTGTCCTCGCCGTTCTTCCTTAAAATATCCGCACCGATGACCGCATGCGAACCCTCAACCTCGTGGTCAACGGCCTTGCCAATGTCGTGAAGCAACCCGATCCTCCGCGCCTTAGCCTCGTCAAGTCCCAATTCCGCGGCGATTATGCCCATAAAATAGGCTGTCTCAAGAGAATGCTTCAAGACATTCTGCGAGAAGCTGTATCTGAAATGCAGTCTGCCGATGAGCTTGATGACCTGAGGCGGCAGCCCGGGCGTGCCTGTCTCCAGTACAGCGGCCTCGCCAATCTCGAATATCTCGTCGTCAAGCTCCTTGCGGACCTTCTTGATCAAATCCTCGACTCTCGTCGGGTGGATTCGCCCGTCTGATACAAGACGCTCGAGCAGCCTCTTGGCGACCTCCTTCCTGACGGGGTCGAAGCAGGAGATCACCACAGCCTCGGGAGTATCGTCAATCAGCAAACTGACGCCCGTTGCGGCCTCGAGCGCACGGATGTTCCTGCCGTCACGCCCGATTATGCGCCCCTTCATCTCGTCGGTCGGGAGCTGTATGGTCGCAGTCGTGCGCTCGTATGTGCATTCCGAGGAGTATCTCTGCATCGCGTAGGTCATGATCTTCTGGGCCTCGCGCTCGGCCTTTTGCTTCGTCTCCTCCTGTATGCGCCTGATGAGCTGCCCCGACTCATTGGTCAGCTCTCCCTGGAGTTTCTGCAGCATCATCTCCTGTGCGGACTCACGGTCCAGCCCAGCTATCCTCTGCAGCTCGTCGACCTGTCGCGAGATATGCTTCTGGAGCTCCTCGTCTTTGGCAGTGAGACGCTCCTTGAGCAGATTCACTTCGCCCTCCTTGCGTTCTATCGCCGCCATCCTGGCCTCGAGAGCATCTGCCTTCTTCTCTAGATTTGTCTCGCGCTGAACAACCCGTCTCTCTTGGGCAAGAAGCTCCTGCTTCTTCTCCCTTATCTCCTCCTCGACCTCGTCGCGTATCTTGAGTTTCTCGCTCTTGGCGGCCACCTTGGCTTCCCTGCGGATATGTTCGGCCTCCTTCTCGGCATCCTCCCTGATCCTGTTGGCCGCAACCGCAGCAGTAGTTCCAAGCATCTTCAGTAAAAACCACATCAGGCCCATCCCAAAGACGAGGCCCAGACTTGCCATCAACCATGGATTCATTTTCTCTCCTTGTGCAAATAATTGATAAATCTAGTTATATGACCCGTGGCATGTTGAACTGGAATACTTCAAATCCTCTGAGTCAATTAGCGAAAACACAATCCCCTTCTCGGTAATGATTCTATCCATTCTGACATCATGACAGCAATGTGGGATATGGGGCAAAACCCTTGATGAGTACGACACCCCTACCCTTGTGCCGGGCGATTTTGCCAGAAGCCGGTCGTAAATCCCCCTGCCCCTTCCGAGCCTGTAGCCTTTGAGATCAAAGGCCATCCCGGGCACAATCCAGGCATCGATGTTCTCCGAACTGACAGATGGGCAGCTCTCGGCGGGCTCGGGAATGCCGAGACAAGCCCGGCAGAGCTCCGAGCGGTTAGATATGACGGCCATTTCATAGGAGCAGCCATCTGCCGAACCTTTCACACGCCTCGGGAAGCAAAGCCTTGCCGTACCTTTGTCCATCAGATTTGTGGCCAGCGGCGACATATCCGGCTCGTGATCCACGGCAGAGTACAGGGCGATGCACCCGGCACGGGAGATCTCGGGCATTTCTTCAAGCATCTGGCAGATATGCCTGTCAGTCTCGACGCGACCGGACGGGGGTGCAAAAATCGGCTCCTCCCGAAGTCTCTCCCTCAAAATTCCCTTCTCGGCACTCATGTCACTCCTTCTCCGCCTCCGCACGAAGAACGCTCCAGTGGCGAAGCCTCTCCGCTATCTTAAGCTCGTAGCCTATCTCCGCAGGCTCATAGTATTTTTTGGAAACTCCAATATAGTCCTGGACAGCGAAATGCCCCTCCTTGTCATGCGGATAGACGTAGCCTTTGCCGTGCCCGAGCTTCTCGGAGCCCTTGTAGTGCGAGTCACGCAGATGCCTCGGCACCATCTGAACACGATCGCTCCTCACATCATCCAGCGCAGCATCCACACCAAGATATGAGGCGTTGCTTTTCGGGGCCGTTGCGCAGTAAGTCACCGCCTGGGCCAGAATTATCCTCGCCTCGGGCATGCCGATAATCTCCACAGCCTGCAACGCGCTCACTGCCATGCTTAAGGCACGTGGGTCGGCATTGCCTATGTCCTCGGATGCAAATATAGTGATCCGCCGCGCAATGAACCTTATGTCCTCGCCGGCATGAAGCATCTTAGCCAGCCAATACAAGGCAGCATCCGGGTCGCTGCCGCGCATACTCTTGATGAATGCACTTATCGTGTCGTAATGGCCGTCGTCGCCGTATTCCAAAGTCTTCTTCTGTATTGACTCCTCGGCGGACTTGAGGTCAACCACTGTCCTGCCGCCGGACTCGTCAGTGGTGGCGACAGCTATCTCCAGTGCGTTGAGGGCCCTTCTGGCATCCCCTTCGGAGCGTTCCGCAAGAAAGCGCAGGGCATCATTCTCAAGGATCACCTCTCCCCTGTCGGGAAAGGCCTTCGGGCTGCAGGCCGTCTTGACAAGCAGGGTTTCTATATCCTCCACGGACAAAGACTCGAGTTGGAAAAGCAGAGACCTCGAGAGCAACGGCCCGATCACGTAGAAGTTGGGGTTGTGTGTCGTTGCGCCGATAAAGCGGATGTTGCCGTTCTCTATGTCGGGAAGCAGGACATCCTGCTGCGCCTTGTTGAAACGGTGTATCTCATCTATGAAAATTATAGTTTTCCTGCCGGAAACCATCCGTCTCTGGACAGCCTCGGCAATCTCCTTGCGGATGTCCGCGACAGTCGAGCCCACCCCGGAAAGCCTCACAAACGCGGAGTCGGTCTTGCCGGCAATCAGCTCGGCGAGGCGGGTCTTCCCCGTCCCCGGAGGACCGTAAAAGATGATCGAGGCAAACCTGTCGGCATCTATCGCACGGCGAAGCAACTTGCCCGGTGAAAGTATGTGTGACTGCCCGATGTAGTCTTCGAAGCCTCCGGGGCGCATACGGCCGGCAAGCGGAACATCAGCCCCGAATGAAGATCCAACAGAAGACCCGGCAATGCACGCCGGATCCTCTAGCTCAAAAAGATTGTCTTCCATCGCCGCATTCCCGGTTCAAGGAATGAGGCTCGGCAGATGTTCTTTTGCTTGATCGTAAGTTTCTCTATACGGCAAGACAACCCGGGGCCGGACACCCTGAAGACCTCGCAGCCTTCGCGCCGACCTCCCCCCGGGCCTATATCCATGCTGCCGCCGCGGCAAAACCGCTCAAACAAAGGCATCCGGCAGGAAACACCCGCCAGAAACCCCTGAATATAAATCATGCAGGCAACAATCAGAACCAGAACAACTATCAAAAGCCAACTCATTCCTGTGTCAAACTTTAAATTTTTAACTCAAAATCAATAATCTGCAACCAACCGACACTTTCAGGTACACATACCCGCTAGCGCAGAAGTAATCTATCACCGCAACAAGTCAAATAAAAGCCGCTCTTGCAAAAAAATCGCTCTTTTCTGCGAAATCCGCAACACCACGCCCGTTTTTCACATCATTACATCTATAAACCGACTGATTTCGGCAAACACGATTTGTTTTTTCGTGGACACATGTTAATGTCAGGGGTGTTGTCTGGGGCTGGCCTTGGATCAGGAGCAAGAAAGACATGGACGGGAAAGTTATGCCGGGGAAATCGGAGTCTAAAGGGAGCACCCGCAAGGGATGTGTTTTTTCCGCAGCCTTCGTTGCTGCCGGCTTGCTCTTGTGCGTCTTCGCCTTTGTGTTCCTTGTGTTTTTCTCGCTGGCAGTCGCCATCAGGGGATCCGGGGTGTTTTCACCTGCAGGGTACTCCGGGATACGGGAGAACTACGAATCGGGGGACTTTTTGTCCGCCAACAAGATCGCCGTGATAGACATCGCCGGTGTAATAAGCAGCTTCGAGACTTCCTGGACGGCATCGGGGGTGGCGAATTCCGGGATTATCGTGTCGCAGATCAGAAATGCCGCCCTCGACGGAAATGTGAAGGCGCTGGTCCTCAGACTCAATACTCCCGGCGGGGAGGTGTCTGCTTCCGACGAGATACACCACGAATTGAAAATCCTCCGTGAGGAAACCGGGAAGCCTGTCGTGTCCTATATGGGCACGACCGCGGCCAGCGGGGGTGTCTATGTGGCCGTGGCATCGGACTACATCGTCGCCAACAAACATACGACCACCGGCAGCATAGGGGTGATCGCACAGGTGTACAACTATCTCGAGCTTTTCAAGAAGGTTGGCCTGCATACGGAGACCTACAGTTCCGGTAACATGAAGGATTTTCTGAGCGGCTCGCGTGAACGCACGGAGGAAGAGATTATCCTTATGCAAAAGCTTATAGACGAAATATACAACGATTTCGTCCGGATAGTGGCCGAGGGGCGCCCTGCGCTGTCGGTGGAGGACATTTCCGATACCGCTCTCGGTGACGGCAGGATACTTTCCGGCAGCCAAGCCCTCGAATGGGGGCTCGTGGACTCTGTCGGCTATTTCGAGGATGCGGTGGAGAAGGCGGCAGCCCTGGCTTCCCTGGGCGAAGACTACAAGGTCGTGTCTTATTCCCGTCAGATCGGGATCATGGATATTTTGGGGCGTCTGCAATCCGGTGGCAGCAAGCTGTCGGTTGAACTTCCCGGCGTGCCATTGGGAGGCGGGGCGGCGCAATCCTTCGGGAGGTTCTTCTTCCTTCCGGCAGATTACTAGCAAGGCTGCAGGTCTGCGGACTACGCCGGCCTGTACAGATAAACAGGGGCGACTACATGCTCAAGCATGAGTTCTCATGGTCTCTCTCCCGGAAACGGGTATTTGAGAGATGCCTCCGGGCATACTACTACAACTATTATGCGTCATGGGGCGGCTGGGACACCTACGGGAGCGAGAAGTCGAAGCTGCTGTACCGGCTGAAAAACTCCCAGGACATAGGCACATGGTCGGAGATGGTTTTCAGGAAGGCTCTCGATAACGCCTTGGCCGGCAATAAACTCTCGCACAACTCCCTCCTGAGCAACGCCTGCTTCCATATGAGGAGGGATCTCATGGCAATGAAGTCCCCTTCCTACGAGAAAAACCCAAAGAACAAGCTTCTGAAGGAGTATTTTTCAGGTCGCCAGGACCTTGGTTGCCTTTGCGGCCTTGCCGAGGGCAGGATAGCCGGACTGGCAGCGCGGTTCGAGGGCAGCGGGCCTTACAGAAGGCTTCTCCAGACTGAACCGCTGGCCCGCAGGAGTGTGCCTGAGCCCTCCTGCTTCGACTTCAAGGGCATCAAGGTGTGGGCCAGACCCGACTTCCTGTGGCTTGAAAGGGATGTCTTGAGGATAATGAACCTGCACTTCTCCGACCCGGTGCAGTCCGGGGACTGGGCCATCAAGGCGGCTCTTGACATCATGCTCATGCGCCGACACATCCCAGGCGGGAGAAAAATCCAGGCATCCTCGTGCTTCCTCGACAATCAAGGCTGCCTGGAGCTGTTCTACAGCTCCACAGAGAATGAAGTATCGTCCATGATAGAGCAGTCCTCTGCAGAGATGTTGGACCTCTCAACCCTGGACACCATAATATCCGAGGATATATTCCCGAAGACGCAAAAGGCCGAGCACTGCTCGAAATGCTGCTTCAGGCATGCCTGCGAGTCTGTATAGCATAGGGCCTCGGATTGTCTGACATGCAGGGGAGCCAGTTTCAAAACTCCGCGTGAACCGCGTTGGGAGCGCAGGTGCGGCAGACGGTGCGGCGAAATGGCTGGTGCATACCATCAA
>JAFGFR010000197.1 GCA_016930955.1 Victivallales bacterium
AACCAACTCCAAAAACAAAAAGAAAACCGGCTCCAATCGGATAAATCCTTAGACGAGACTAATATACCCGCAGGCAGTGGACAGCACCAAGTCGTGGAACCGGCCTCTGAAAGTACTGTATCACAGCCCGTGCAGGATGTCAAGCCCGGAGCCGCAGAAACCCCGAGGATTTCCCCGCCCGATCCCTCGTCCTCCATGCTCATAGAGGGTATGGATCGCGAGCAAAGGGATGCAACCAGTTTTATCTGCGCCCGGAGCTGTCCCGGGCGAGGTTTTTATCCTTGTCTGGTTCCCGGGAAAACGGAAAAATATTCCTGTGCCTGGGGTTTGCTTGCGTTGCCCCGGTAATGCTCATACAATATGCTGACGTTGCCCTTGTGTGTAAGCAGGGTGGCTGTACGGCCTGCATCCCCGTATAGCGCGGTGTGATAGGTGCAGAAGCTATGGCGCAAGGCGTTATGTGGCATTTTGACCTTTGCTTCGCTTGCCAGTTCTCGCCTGATCCTGTCCCATTGGCGCTTTGTCAGGGAAAACCCCTCCGGCGCATGATCCCTGGCCCATTCCAGCCAAGCCCACAGGTTTGGCTCGTGCCCGTCGAGATAGACGCGCCGCTTGTTCTTCGCCTGGCTGGCCATGATCAGAATGCCCCTCTGCTCGAAGTTGATTCCTTCCATGCCGAGTTGCGCGGTGGAGCTTGACCTGATCCCGGCAAAAGCGCCCAAGGCCAGATACGCGACTGTCTGGGGATAGCTTTCTTGTGCAGCCAAGAACAGTTTTTTTGTGTCCGCGACACTAAGGAACTGGGGCTCGGGCATGACCACACCAGGGATTTCCAAGTTCGCGAACGGGTTTGCCGCCATATACTTCCGGGACATGCACCACCTTACGAATGCGGCTGTTTTCTTAAGGTGGTTCCTGACGGTGACGGGCTTGAATTCCCCGGAAAGCTCCAGCCGCCACTCTCTGGCGGCGGCATCCGACCATTCCGAGAGGGACTCCCCGAACTTATCCAGAGCCCTTTCCAGCATCTTCCGGACGGCCCTCTCGTAGTTCGAGTCGCGCCCCAGCTCCCTTTTCTCGGCCAGGTGTTCGGACACGGCTTTGCTCGCGGGGCATAGCTTGACCGAGGATTTCTCGGATATCTCCTGACACGCAAGCAAGACCTTCTCGGGAGTACCCATCAACTCCAGGCAGCGTTTCATTATGACGGCCTCCTCGCTGCTTATCTCCAGTATGGACCGTCCCACCTTCCGCTCCTGCCTTTGAAGCTCCCGGAAAAAATCCTCGCGGAGGCTACGGTTTTGGAAAAAGCGGAATTTCCGTTTGCCGTCAACCCGCCACATCACTCCGTAGCTTGATTTCCTTCCTTCCCTGTCATATCTCTTGATCGCCATGCCATACCTCTCTTTGGTTGCCGTTCGGTTGTCATAAAATACGCCAAAACTGGCATGATTTCAAGTATGTTCGCCAAAATTAAAAGAAAAAATTAGTGTCGCAAGTCGCTGATGATCAGGAATATGGGCGTAATTATCCCCTGAAGGCTTGTTTTGCATGGTGGAGCTGAGGGGATTCGAACCCCTGGCCTGCTGATTGCGAACCAGCCGCTCTAGCCAACTGAGCTACAGCCCCGTTATGATATGGAGGCGTGGACCGGAGTTGAACCGGTGTACGTGGTTTTGCAGACCACTGCCTAGCCACTCGGCCACCACGCCGTTGTCTGTCCTGTTGGAGCTTGGCATGGATGTCTTGACATCCTTGCTGTTTCCAGCATGACAGGCTTGGAATATACGCCCGGCGATGGATTTGTCTAACTGGAAATCAGAAAAAACGACCGAATGTGTGTGAAAAATCGGCGATAAGGGGATTGACGAGTTGATGATGGATGATAAATTACGCTTTGTTAGTCCGCTTTGCCATGTTGGCTCGGCAAGGGTCTTGCTTCAATATTTTTTATGCAGGATCTCTAGGCGGCGGACGGAGTGGGGGGCACAACCGGATTTCTAGATGATAAAGAAGTTCAGATTCGATGAGAACGCCGTCTTCGGGAATGAGGACTGGCGAAAGAGGATGGCAGCGAACGGCACGGCCCTGAAAAACTCCAAGGTGAGGAGCGTGGTCTTTCTGCACGGCACTTTCGCTGGGAACGATTCGCTCGGGCTCTTTTGCTTCCTTGATCCGCTGCTCCAGCTCTTCCCGCAGGTGGGGCCCGTGCTCGATAAAATGAGAAACCATTCCCGGAAGGCGGTTAACAGTATAGTCAAGGATCTCGGCAACTTCACGCCTGAATACTGCGATGCCTTCCGCAATGCTGCCGGGATGGACTGCGACATGCTCGTCTGGAGCGGCGGGAACTACCACATTGCCAGGCTGAGGGCGGTTGTGGAGCTGGCGTCGCTTCTGGCCAGGAAGATCAAAGAGAAGGACATCTCGAGCAGCGACAGGATACTGCTGATGGGGCACAGCCATGCCGGCCAGATATTCGCGTTGCTCACAATATTCCTTGAGGACGGCCCCAGGGCGAAGGAACTATACAAGGCGGTTGACAAGTGCCATGACCTGCGCAGGGAGCAGCTTATCGAGGATTTGCTTGTCATTGACGGCATCCCTCTTGATTTTGTATGCTTCGGCACGCCTGTGCGTTATCAGTGGGGGGTGTATGGCTGCTACAGGCTGCTGTCGATCATCAACCACCGTTCGATGGTACAGCTCAACGGCATTTTGGACACTGCCGCTGGGGACTACATCCAGCAGTGGGGTACTGCCGGCACGGACATGATGCCGCCCATGAACGAGATGCACATCAACGACTCTTTGGACAAGGTGCTCGACAGGGGACGCAACCTGAGCGGGCTGTTGAACAGGCTTCAACGCAAGCGCAGGCAGAAGGCCAAACGCAGTGACGGGAAACTTGCCGGGCACACGATACTGGCGGACTACAGGGACGACGAGCCCGACCCGAGGCTTTTCGACCAGAAATCAAAATCGCTGCACTGCATAAGGACCCAGTTCGGCCATGGTGTCTACACGCTGAGGAACGCCATGTTGTTCAACACCGACATGATAGTCGATCAGTTGTATTCGAGCTGAGCGGCGACCTGGAGGAGTTTTTTCTCTCCCATCGTGGGGCCCATGATCTGTATTCCGACGGGCAGGCCGGAGGAATGATTTCCTGCCGGCATGCTTATCCCGCAGCCGCCTGCAAGGTTCAACGAGATCGTGAATATGTCGGAGAGGTACATCTGCATGGGATTCTGGAGCCTTTCGCCGATTTTGAATGCCGGTGCCGGCGCGGTGGGGCCTGCAAGCAGGTCGCATTTCCGGAAGGCATCCTCGAAGTCGCGGCATAGCAGCGTCCTGACCTTCTGCGCACGCAGATAGTATGCATCGTAATAGCCGCTGCTCAGCACGAAGGTCCCCAGGAGTATCCTCCTTTTGACCTCCTTGCCGAATCCCTCGCCCCTGGAGTGCAGGTAGAGTTCGGAGATATCGGCTGTTGAGCCTGCGCGCCTGCCGTAGCGTATGCCGTCGAAACGCGCGAGGTTGGCGCTGGCCTCGGCGGTGGCGATCACATAGTAGGTGGCCACGGCGTACGAGGTGTGCGGCAGCGAGACCTCGACGAGGTCCGCCCCGAGAGCCTCAAGCCTCTTAAGCTGCTTCATCACCAGCTCGCGGACCTCGTTGTCCAGCCCCTCGCTCTGCATATACTCCTTGATTATCCCGATTCTGACACCCTGCAGTGTGGGAAGCTCGATTATACTTTTTGCGAGGTTCGCAACTTTTTCATCATCGGGAAGGGATGTCGAGTCCTTGGGGTCGTGGCCTGATATGATGTCGAGCAGTATTGCGGAGTCCCTGACATCTTTTGTCAAGGGGCCGAT
>JAFGFR010000198.1 GCA_016930955.1 Victivallales bacterium
CATGCTGGCGCGCTTGCAACCTTCGGATTCGGTCGCCGACGAGGCATCCATAATCAAGGCCGCGGCCGCGGCACCAAAGCGCGCCTCCTTGTGCCTCATTGTCGCAGCGGGCGATCCAGACGTCTTCGCCAAGGCATCCTCCAAACTCGTCGACGAGGGAAGAACTGTCTCAATGTATCTCCAATCCCAACTGTCAGACTCATTCAATCCCCCAGGGCATGTCCGCGTGAGATTCTACCCTTAAATCTCAAAAATGAAGGAATTTCAATCTTCCTGAGCCGATTTCAAAACTACCCGTGGCCGCGCTGCCTGCTATTTTGGATGCGAGGCCGCGCCTGCGCTCCCAACGCGGTCCACGCGGAGTTTTGAAACTGGCTCTTTCTGTCTCGGACAACGAGAACGGCGACGATAGTGGTTGACGATTCGAATTTACTCGTAATCCGTTCTCGTCGCCGCTCTCCTCAACCGATTGCCGGCACCACCTTCATTTTCCGGTGAGCCTCACAATTTCCAGGCTATTTCTTTTTGCGGGATCAAGAAGTTTGAACTTCCTCGAGGTAAGGATAGCTGAGACTCTTACTCGACACCGCCTGGCGGGGCGACGCGGGTTTTTGTCCGCCATTTCCCTTGTCTGGCAAGATTTACAGCCTCAATCAGCTTGGGGTCCCGGGGATAGACCTCGAGGATCCTCTCCCATACCAACAAAGCCTTCTCGTGATATCCCTCCTCGGCATACACCACACCCAGCATGTAGTTGGCATGAAGATGATTGATGCTGAGCCGCAGTGCATGCCGGAGGCTTTCTTTGGCCTCTTGAAGATGTCCCAACTGAGCCAGATACGTCCCCTTGTTCGCGTATCCCGTGGCGTATTCCGGGTATATCTCGGTGGTTTTGTCAGCAGCTATGACGGCACCGCCGTAGTCGCCGATTTTGGACAGCTGCACGGAGAGGTTGTTCCAGATTTTCACGCTCCGGGGAGCCGTCTCAACTCCTGCCAGGCTCAAGGCCAGTTCGCTCTTCCATGCATAGGTCCTGTGGAAGGTCCTCACAAAAAGGGTCATAAGTATCAATAGAACTAAGGCCACAAAGGGTACTGCATGGATTTTCCGCGAGATTCGCGACAGGAAATTGGCCGATGCGATGCAGAGGCATAGTGACGGGAGGTATTGTAGTCTTTCGGCGAAGATCGTACCCGCCGGGACGATAAAGTTGCCTGCCGGGATAATCAAAATAATATATGACGATGTCAGAAAAAGAATTTTCCTGCAGTCTCGACGATGTATCATAATAAGCGTGGCAACTGCAAGAGCAAACGAAAGCACTGTCAGCCATGCAAAGAAATCAAAAAACGATTCTGAAGGCAGGATCTCGGCAAAGGAGTAGTCATGAGAGAGAGTTGCGGGCCAAAAGAACTTGGCGAGGGCAATCCCTTGGATTCGAATTGCGGCCACGACCCTCAGAAGGGGGGGAGAGAGCGCGATGACATTGTCTATCGCGGGCATGAAGTGGTCTTTCGCAGGCAGCAGCGTCCCGAGAGCTCTGAATCTCAACGCAAACACCGCCGCCGGCGCAACAAGGTATATGGCGAAGGGGGCGAGTCTTTGCATAACGGGTCTGGGTTTGAATTCGATTTTGTGGGCAAGGCATAGGTCCATCATCATGCACACCGGAAGGAAGGCCACACCGTTCTCCTTTGACATGAATGAGAGCATATAGCACAGCGTCGCCGCAGGGATGCATATCGACGACTCCTTCCTGTAGGAGTGAAGTATAAGCCCGGCCATGAAAAATAAAGAGCACAGCAGCTCGCCCCTGCCGAAAGCCGGTGTGACAGCCTCTACATGAATCGGGTGAAGCGCGAAGAGCATGGCCGACAAAAACGCCACGGACTTGCCGAAGCGCAGCCGGGATACAAGCTTGAAGACAAGCAAACACACTATCGTATGGAGCAGTAGGTTTGTAATTCGGAACCCGGGCTCGAAAAGACCTGTATCAGGATCGGCCAGCGGGGAGTAGGCCTTGATATCCAGCCAGTAAGAGAAAAGCGTCAGTGGCCTGTAAAGCCCCTGCGTCCGCTCAATCTTCCAGAAAGACCTGTTCCAGCATTGTAAAGGATTGACCTGCTCGATATAGAAGGGATCCTCCCTGATCAGGGGGATATCATCGAATAGAAGTTCCCCTTCCAGTCCCG
Source organism: Victivallales bacterium (assembly GCA_016930955.1). GTDB lineage: Bacteria > Verrucomicrobiota > Lentisphaeria > Victivallales > JAADHT01 > JAFGFR01. The sequence continues at coordinate 2,193 of JAFGFR010000198.1, forward strand.
GGATGAAGGGCAGTATTGCGGCAGCGACTATTATCAGCGGGAGAAATCTGGACACTCTGGAAATTATTGCATCAGGAAACTTCATGGTATCATGCACTATTTCATCAAAAGCAGACTAAGGGCCATCACAAGCATTCCTGCAACAAGCCCGATGATGCTGTCGTGCCCCTTGCCATACGCCCTGCTGGTGGGTAAAAGCTCGTCAAGGCTTATATAGACCATGATCCCCGCGATCATGCCGAATGTTATCCCCATGATCTCATCGGGCACTGCCCCTTCGCCGCCTCCGAAAACGATGCGCATCGCGAAAAATGCGATGAGTGCGCCGGCAGGCTCGGCAAGCCCGCTCAGGGCAGAATACATGAAAGCTTTTTTCCTGTCTCCCGTGGCATAGAAGATCGGCACCGACACACAGATCCCTTCCGGGATGTTGTGCAAAGCTATGGCTATCGCTATCGCAACGCCAACCTTTGGGTCCTGGAGCGCGGCGAGAAAGGTCGCCAACCCCTCCGGGAAGTTGTGTATGGTTATCGCAATTGCGGTGAACAACCCCATCCGCATGAGTTTTTTGTCATAGCGTGATCTTTCCGCTTTACCCTCGGCACGCGACAACTTGGAGATCACGGAGAACTCACCGGTGGTCGGAAGCGGTGCCTGCGGGTCGTGCAGGGGCCCGGTCTCCCTTTCGGTATGGGTCTCATGAGGGTTCTCGGCAGAGGGTATCAGGTTGTCAATCACCGCGATCAGCAGTATCCCGCCGAAGAAGGATGCCGCATTGATCCATGCACCAATCAGCTCCCCGTACCTTTCACCGAGAACTTCAAGACCCTTGAAGAATATCTCAACAAACGAGACGTAGAGCATGACCCCCGCCGAGAAACCTGTTGCAATCGAGAGGAAGCGGTAGTCTGTCCTCTTGGCAGTGAATGCGATGACACTGCCGATGGCAGTGGCGAGACCGGCGAAGAAGGTCAGGCCAAAAGCAATCAGCAATTCCATAGTATTCTCCCCGGCAGTCAGACCCATTCTATCTTCAGCACAGTCCAGCCCTTTATCTTATCGGCTGACACCTCCTCGCCGACAGCCGGCCTGAAATTAGCCACATAGTCCGCAGAGAGAATATAGCACTGCCTGAACTCTTTGCCATGGTAAAACGGGTAGCCTTCATCATCGAGGCCTATCACCGGGCGATCCTGAGGAGGGGTGAGGTCGGCTCCGATAAAGTCCGAGGCGTTGCCTATCGTGTTCTCATGCCCCCAGAAAGAAAGAACCCCCACCGACTTGAGCTTCTTGCGAAACTCGCAGATGTCAACAGGCATGATCGATACTTCCCGCCGGAGCAAGTTCATCGGGAAACCGTTTCCCACAAGTATTTTTTCCATAAAGTCTCCTCATGTTTGCCCACAGCTGCCGGCTCGCCCTATTTAAGGAATTTATAATGTAATGCTCGAACAGCACCAATGTCAAGGGGGAAATAATAGGGAATGAGTGTTAAATCACGCTTTGCTTTTGTTGACTTGGTGTAATATTCTGGAGATGGAGCCAGATGGATATTTTGAGGTATGCCCACTTCCGCATCGGCGTGGCCTCGCATCCAAAATGTCAGGCCGCGCGGCCACGGGTAGTTTTGAAATCGGCTCTCTAAAGTAAATAGAGGGAGAATATGATGAAGAGCATTAGGGGAAAGATGCTGGTCAGGTTCGGAGGGGTGCTTAGCGTACTTCTGATCCTGCTCGGCTTGGTTGTATATGAGAGGACGGCCGACACCGTCATGCCATTGACCAGGAATCTGAGCATCGAGGTGCTGGCCGCCCGCTCGGATGAGATGGCAAAGCTCCTAGACGGGTACGTCAGGGATGTCGAACTTATTTCAGACGATCCTGCCTACTTTTCCGGGGAAGAAGGGAAAATCATCCCGGCAATGTCCAAAGGCCTGGGGAAACTCGGCAACAACGACTACGAAATGCTTTTTTTCGCGGACACTTCAGGGTCTTTTGTGACAAGCTGCGGGGAGCATGGAGACGTTTCCGACCGGGAGTACTTCGTGGCGGTGGTCAAAGGCAATTCAGCTTTTCATATCAGCACCCCGGTGGTGTCGAGGGCATCGGGCAAGGATGTCTTCGTTGTCGCAGTCCCTCTTAAAAACGACCGTGGCGAGATAAGCGGCATGCTCGGCGCAACCGTTCTCCTCGAGACACTGTCAGGGATCGCGGCAAAGATAAGCGTCGGGAAACACGGTTTCGGATATGTGACTTCCGGCGACGGTACACTGATCGCGCATCCCAACCGCGAATGGCGCTTGAAGCTGAATCTCCTCGACTCTGCCAGGCACGGGTTCTCCGACCTGGACAAGGCAGGTGAGAAGATGATCGTCGGCGAGTCGGGCTTCGCCGAATATACCCGCCCGGACGGCGAGAAGTATATAACAGTTTTCCACCCCATACGCAACTCCGGGGGGTGGTCCCTCGGAATTGCATTCAAACAGGACGAGATCCTCGGCCCGGCCAGAGCGCTTGTCAGAACAGTCGCCCTCCTCATGACGGCAATCCTGGCGGCGGTGCTTGTGGCCGTCGCCCTGCTTTCCGCATCAATAGCTGAGCCTATACAAAAGTTGTGCATCTGTGCACAGACAATCGGCCAAGGCACGCTCGACAAGCCCATCGTCATCCGTACAGGGGACGAGATTGAAAAACTCGCCGACTCATTCAACCGCATGCAGATCGATCTCGCTGTCCACATCGAAAACCTCAAGCGCACCACCGCAGAGAAAGAGCGCATCGAGCACGATCTGGCCGTGGCCAACAAAATACAGAACAGCATGCTCCCAAGAACATTCCCACCATTCCCAAACATCGACACCCTCGACCTCTTCGCAACAATGCAGCCGGCGAAGGAGGTCGGAGGCGACTTCTATGACTTCTTCATGATAGACGACAGGAGGCTATGCTTCTCCATCGGCGATATCTCCGACAAGGGCATCGGCGCAGCACTGTTCATGGTCATCACAAGAACCATCCTGAAAAACCAGGCCATGCAGGGCCTCCCGCTCCAGGAGATCATGGCGCGAACGAACGACATGCTCTGCGACGAGAATGAGGAAAGCATGTTCGCAACTGTACTTATGGGCACCCTCGACATTCGAAGCGGGGAAATCCTGTACGCATGTGCCGGACACAACCCCCCGCTCATAGCAAGAAACAACGACAAATACGCTTTCCTCAAGGTTGACCCCTGCATAGTCCTGGGAGCATTCCCAAAATCCTCATTCACGGTGCTCAAGACAACCATCGCCCCGGGGGACTCGCTTTTCCTTTATACAGACGGCGTTTCCGAGGCACAGAACCATAAGGGAGAGCTCTTCGGTGAAAAACGCATGCTGGACGCCGCGAACTCATGCAAAAATAGATCCGCCAGAAACATCATCGGCACAATCAGAGACGCAGTTGACTCATTCATCGAGGGAAACCCGCCTTCAGACGACATCACAATGCTCGCTCTGGGAACCATCAGGCCAAGGAAATAAATGACCGTCGCAGCGTCGGCATGCCCCATAAGCTCCTGCGCCATACGGTTCGCTCCCGGCCGCGACTTGATGTTTAAGCTCTGACTTGATACTAACTGATCTTTCACCTTTTTGGTTAGAAGAATTTTTGAGATTTAACCCTCCGAGGTGCCACTTCGCTCCCGATGTCCGTCGGGCTTTGATCCCTGCGGGATCGGCTCTCCGCATCGCACCATGTCTCTATCCTCATTTTGAGTCCGCAGTAGTCACTACGGATTCTCAATGGCCGTGTTTTGCTGTCTTTGGCACCGACCGGGCAATTATGAGACGATAAAGCCAATTTCAAAACTACGTGTGGCCGTGCGGTTTGTTATTTTGAATGCGAGGCCACGCCGATGCGGGAGCAGGCATACCTGTATATGGAGCCTTCTTTGCCTTCAAGGATTGCAAATTGCGGCGTGTCGGCATAGATTAGGGCATGATTGGAGATATACCTAGAGTTGTTATTACCGGGACGGGTTGCGTGAGCCCTCTGGGCTACGGGGCGGGTGTTCTTTATGCCTTGATGCTGGAGGGGCGCAGCGCGGTGCGCAGAATGCCTTTCTGGAGTGAGTACGAGGGGCTGAGAAGCCTGGTGGCGGCGCCTTGCGAAGTTCGCGGCGAGGGGGATATTCCGAGGAAGGTTCGGCGCTCGATGAGCCCGATGAGCATAATGGCGGCGCAGGCTGCGGACGAGGCTCTTGCCGAGGCGGGTCTGGACAAGGCTTCGCTGCGCGACGGTCGTTGCGGCTGTGTCATGGGCTCGACGATGGGCAGCGCGAAGGTGATTAACGAGGCCTACGAGCTGGTGCTTCCCAAGAAGGACTTCTCCAAGCTCACCTCGATGATGTTCTTCAAGTGCATGGCGCATTCGGTTAGCGCGAATCTGTCGCAGCATCTTGGGCTGACGGGGATTCAAATGGCGACTTCGGCGGCCTGTGCGTCGGGTTTGCAGGCGGTGTGCACGGGCTACGACCTGATCAGATCCG
>JAFGFR010000199.1 GCA_016930955.1 Victivallales bacterium
CGGTAAATAACCGGTAATATTCAGTTAATAAGGAAGTTATAACACATACTGCCTGTTACAGATGCTTATTCAGGTAAGGAGTTCTGCAATTAAAGCAGTTAAAACTCAAAAATGACAATTAACATATTTGCATACAAAGCTTTAAGGATAGATCCACGGCACACTGCGGCAATTGCTTTATTTAGGATGATTCGTGGCTGAGGTCGCTCGCTTTGCCTTCGACGTCTTTCGTGGGGCAGGGTCGTCCCGTCCCTGCCGTGCTGGAGCGCCGGGGGCGTGACGACCCCGGCCCACGCGCAGCCCCGTGAACCGTGAACTGTGAACCGTGAACCGTGAACTGTGAACTGTGAACTGTGAACTGTGAACTGTGAACTGTGAACCGGTACACATGGCCATTGAGAACCCGTTATGAGAAGAGGCGTCTGGCGTTCTCAGGGAGCATGAATGCGCCCTCATGGGCTTGGGTGTTGTAGTATCTCAGTCTCTGCAATACCTTGACCGGGAGATTCCTGATGGGATGTCTCGGGTCTTGAGAGTCCGAGGCCACGCAGGTACCTATGCTCCCGCCCGGGTATGTCGGGACGAAGATGAAAGCGTAGTGCGCGTGCTTGAAAAGTGAACGGCAGTCACGGATAAGGTTGCTGACAATCTTGCCGTGCAGGAAGAAAGATTCCGCCTGGGTGGCAATGACCCCCTGCGGGGCAAGGGCGGTCTTCATGCCGGCGTAGAAGCTTGTCTGGAATAGAGCCTCTCCCGGACCGATTGGGTCGGAGGAGTCGACTATGATCACATCGTAGTTGCCTTGATTGTCCTTTATGAATTCGCTGCCGTCGGCGATGTTCACCGATACCCTCGGGTCTTCGAAGCCGCAGGCCATAAAGGGCAGGTATTTTTTCGCGCAGCTTATCACTTCGTCGTCAATTTCACATATGTCTATGGACTTGACGCAGTCGTGCCGTGCGACCTCGCGCAGGATGCCGCCGTCGCCGCCGCCTATGACCAGCACTTTCTCCGGATTAGGGTGGCAGCAAAGCGGGATGTGTGAGAGCATCTCCTGATAGGAGAACTCATCCATCTCGGTGGCCTGTATGATGCCGTCGAGCACGAGCATGTTGCCGCAGCTCTCGGTCTTGAATATGTCTATCTGCTGGAACTTAGACCTGCATGAATGCAGATGCTCCTCGACCTTGAGGGAAAGGGCCACGCCTGGCCACATCGGCGAAAGTTCGGAGAACCATCCTCGCATAAGCTGGTTTTTCATAGACATTGAGACCTTTTCAATTATGGATCATCTGCAGGGCTATCTGCGCAAGGCCACTTGCATCTTGTAGTTGCTGCCCTCGAAGAATGAGATGGCGAACTCTGCCACGTCTCTTGGCTCGTAGAACTTGCAGCTGAATATGTCCAGATAGGCGGCATCAGATTCCTCGGAGAAATGTCCCGACACAAGTGAGGTCTCGATGAGCTGTGTCATGCTGAATCCTGATACTCTGGGACTTTCGCCGAAGTGTACCACCTCGCATTCCCCGTAGCGCTTCATGTCGATTTTGCTGCAAAGCTTCCTGACGAAATCCTTGATGGCCTCGGCATCCCTGATTTTTTCAGGGTTGCAGTTGTATATGTCCACTGATGTGAGAAGCCCCCATGCCTTGCTCACGCTGAACTTTTTTTCCCACGAGAGTGTATGGATATGGGTGCGGTCCTCGCATACTGGAACCATGCGCTCAATGCCGTTGTTGCTTATTATCCCACGGTGCATGTCGCTGGATACTATGGTGGAATCAGCCTTCAGCGAACTCTTGAGCGACTCGATGGCGGCCTTGAAGTCCAGATTCTCGCTGCAGGTGAAGAGATCGACTGCGGCATAGTCGTGTTCCGGCCACGCATGCACTGCAAAATGGGACTCGGCGATTATGACCACCCCGCTGACACCCTGTGGCTGGAAATTGTGGAATGAATGGTCCAGCACTGTCGCGCCGCTGTCCCTCGCGGCCTTGAGGAACGCATCCTTGACTTTTTCTGAGTCAGCGATTATGGCCGGGTCGCAATCGTAGAACTCGACCGTCATGTGACGACCCAAGGCAAAAGTCTTAACGAGCTGATCTACCATTTTTTTACCTCCCAGTTCTTTCAGCTATTTTCCAATGCCGAGATTCCGTGTGAAATCCTGCCAGACACTCTGTTGTTTGGACATCTTGTACCTCATGGAGAAAAAAGCCTCCTGTGTCTTGAATTCCTCTTCGTTGGGGAAAGACTTCTCGGCGACATAGACAATTAGTGCTCCGTCCGGCAGGTTTTGAGCCGGCGACAACTGACCCTGCCGGGTGCTGAAGGCCAGCCGGTGAATCACCTCCCCATGTGGTATGCCCGGGTAGTTCGCCGCCGCCCTGAGCTCCTGCCCCAAGGGTTTGAACTCTATCCCCAATTCCGCTGCAACATCTTGCAGGTCAGCGCCTTCGTCGAGCGCCGTGCCGATTTTAACGGCGGCCTCTCTTGCAGCCTCGACCGCGAGGGTGAGCGCCCGGCTTTTCTCCAAGTCGGAGTATATCTTGTCCTTTTGATCCTCGAAAGACTGGGGCTCCTGGAGCTTCTGCTCTGAAATCATCGCTACAAACACAGAATTGGCCCCTCTTACGGGCTCCGTTACCGGGTCGTCGAGAAACAGAGAGGCGAGGGCCCTCGCCAGCATGGGCTCTTCTCCGATACCCTTGATGAAAGTCTCCCCCTCGTAAAGCCACCCAGATGTAAAGACATCCTTCCCGGCAGCCCTGGCCTCGGTGTCGAATATCTCGCGGCATCTCTCCCGAGCATCCTCGGGATCCTTGATCACGTCAAACACATCCCTGATCTTGTCATAGATCTTGTCGGAGAAGTTGCCGGCGGCTTCGGCTGCCAGAACCCTCGACTTCTCGTCGGCTATACGATTCCTTACCTTGTCGGCCACATCATCGAAGGGCTCATGCTCAACTTTCTTCGGATCGGCATCATCGGCCTTACCTCCGGAGTCGGAATCTTCGGAAGCCTTCTTGACGTAGAGATGCTTGTTGGCCTCGTAGAAATTCCGCAGCTCGTCCACGGAAGTTTTTTCCCATGCCTCCTTGCGGAAGAGCCCATAGTCATAGCTGACGCAAAGAAATTTGAGCGCAGGGGGCTTGAGATATCTGCTTTTGTTCGACTCGTAGAAGGCTCGTGCCTCATCCTCGGTGACCTGCACCTGCGACACGTAGTCAGATGCGTCGAATGCCGCAATGCTGACACGTGCCTTCTCGTTGATGTTCATGAACGCCTCCCGTATCTCCTCAGGAGGCACTATGACGCTCTCGGTGATGTTGCCGGTAAGCTTCTCGATCGCGAGCTGCGACCTCACTGCCTCGTCAAGGTCTCTCTTGGTCAGATGTCGCGGCTTCAGCTTGGACTCCACGAACTCGTTTAGTTTCGCGTTGTCAAATTTCCCTTCAGTCTGGAATGTCGGAAGGGTGACAATGTGCTTCCTCACCTCATCGTCGCTGATGACAATCCCGTGGTCCTCGGCGGCAAAGCATAGCATAAGATGGTTTATCCCGTAGGCATCAAGCTTCTGGTAGTCGGGATTGAGCAGGTTTGCCGCAGGGTAAACGATAGCCTGCTGGATCAGTATCCGGTCAACCGCCTCGGTACGGTCGTTCAATGTCACCTTCCTGCCTAGCACCGTCAGTGCCTCGGGACCCATGTCCCTGCGCAGGAAGAGGTCGAACACGCTCTGGCCGGTCATGAAAAGCACAAACGAGACGCTTATCACCACGGCAATAAGAAAGAAGGTCACCCTTCCGTGCCTGGAAAAAAAACGGTTCAACCCCGTTATTATCATATCTCAGTTCCTCACTCGATTTTAAGGTTTCAATCTGTTCAAGCCGCATAAAATAGATTGATTTTTCAGCAGTTCAATGCCAAATGGGAAAAATATCTCTTGGTTTTAGCGGATGACGATCCTTCCCCGGGCGCGCACGCTGCCTTCTGGCGGAACCGGGACAGGGGAAATGATCAACCTTGCCTATCCTGTGAAGCAGAGGATGAAGTCGAGGTTGCCCAGCCTAAGTATGTCCCCCGGATGAAGAAGGCGTTTCTTGATGCGCTTGCCGTTGACGAAGGTGCCGTTCGTGGTGTTGTTGTCTATAATCAGCACAGACTTGTCGTAAATGATGGACTGAGCGTGTACCCGGGATACCTTAGTGCTGTTGCAGATGCCGAGCAGGCACAGGCTGGAGTCCCTGCCGATCCATATCGAGCGCCCTGATGGCGGAAGCACATAGCTGTTCCCGGCCCGTCCATGAGAATCAATCTCGAGAAATCTCATGCAGTTGCTTTTAGGGTCGGGGACGAAGTTGAAGTTCTGAGTGAACCTGAGGTCTTTGGAAAGCCGGAAGTTTATATCATGATTTCCGATTGAGATCACCGAGCCTGGTTTGAGTGGCGCGGCGTTGCCTTCAGGCGACCTTTCGGTCCGTACAACCAGCGTCTCCGGAGGTACGAGACTGTTCAGGAACAACCGTTTGCCGATATTGGAGATCATCGCGCAGAACGGCTCGCCGGGTATCTGGAACTCGCAGAGTGGATCCGAGCCAATCAGGCATATCTTCTCAAGGTCGAAGTTTATGTTCTTGCCGTTGTAGCTCAAGCCGTATTGAGACTCCTGAAGTTCCACGACCTCTGGAGTCGCCGCGTCGTTGTTCTGTCTCGATTGCTGCATGCTGGTCGTGAATATGAAGCACATGTCGCCTATCTGCACGACGGCGGTTGAGTTCTGCCTCAGGCACGCTTGGCGGCGGGGAAACCCATTGACTTTCATGAGGTCTTTCTTCCCGGACTCGATGACAAACCATGTGCAACCTGCGCGCTGTATTATGACATGGACATCGTCGGCCTCATCATGCCCTATGCGAAACTCGCATTCGTATGGGTTGCGCCCCATGCGCATGCGGTCAATGCCTTCCGGGACATCGTGCCTCGACCATCTGCCGTCCTGCATCGAGAAACAAGACAGCGGAATAATGTTCAACCCTGACTGCTCGGAGCCCTTGCTGAAATTCAGATGGGTATCCTCAGTGAAGTCCCCAATATTCGATATGTAGTCCGCTATGTGCATCTGCTTTCTCCTTAACTCTTCTTCCTCGTTGTCCTTCAATGCTATCTTCGCCCCCGCCGGGTATCGTGTCGAGTATGACTAGCAGTTACCGTGCCAAGTGCCTTCCTGAAGGGATTTCCGGCAATGACTCCACGCACCAGTCTATTTGAACCACCACGGAAGAAGAACACGGGTTGTTTTGAAATTGGCTCACTAATGAAACCAATCAGTTCAGGGTTTCGTGCTTAGATCTTCAATTGGTGGCACTTCAACTTCAGACCTCTTGTTATGTTGAGCTCAACATAACAAGAATTATGTGAAGCTGGCCGTTATGTGAAGCAACCACCAACTTTCCAC
>JAFGFR010000200.1 GCA_016930955.1 Victivallales bacterium
GCTGACATACTCCCTCCTCCCGCATACAGGCAGCCTCACAGAATCGGACGTCATGGAGGAGGCGGCAATGCTGAACATCAAACCCGCCGCGTTCGAGGGTTTCGCCGCAAAAGAGGCCCCATTGTTGCCTGTGAGTCTGCATTCCGACGGTCTGAAGCTCGAGATGATGAAGAGGGCCGAGAAGGACGGCTCGATTATTTTCAGGATCGTCGAGACGTACGGAGCCCGGTCGAAGGGGAAGATGCACATCCTTCTATCCGGGGCGACCATATGCGAGACCGACATGCTCGAGTGGAACGACAAGGCGGACATCAAGGCAGAGGAGAACATGATACATTTGGAGTTCAGCCCATTCGAGATCAGGACCTACAGGATGAGAATTTAAGCTCTTCCAGGCGGGGACTTGCGGTATCCAGCAAACCACTTCGGGGTCGTGGCTGAGACACTCGGAGGCCGTCCAGCACCGGGCCCGGACGAACGGGGTTTGCTGAATGAGCCAGTTCCAAAACTCCGCGTGAACCGCGTTGGGAGCGCAGGCCGTGCCTCCGCCCCAACCCTTTGGGCGGCAAGCTCTTTTGGCTCGAATGTCACGCCGGAGCGGTCGGGACAGACCATACAGGTATGCCCGCTCCCGCATCGGCGTGGCCTAGCATCAAAAATGGCAGGCCGCGCGGCCACGGGTAGTTTTGAAATTGGCTCGAATATGTACGTTGGCTCCAACGATATAAAGGAAGAATGGTCATGGCCGCGACTTTGAAGATGATCGCCAAGGCAGGCAACGTGGATGTGTCCACCGTTTCACGCGCATTGAGGGATGACCCCAGAGTCAAGGCCGCCACCAGGGACACCATCAAGTCGCTCGCTCTAGAAATGGGATACAAGCCCAATTGGGCCGCACGCTCGCTAGTTGCCGGAAAGACCCGCACGGTGTGGCTCCTCATCCCCGACATCCGCAACAGCACAGAGCAGGCTCCCGCACGTCACGCGGCATCATATCTCGACAACAAGTATGGCTATGACCTCATGGTCGTCTTGCACCAGAACGACGCACGGATATACCACAGGATAATCGAGAAACTCTGTCAGAACGCCGCTGACGGGGTGATAATAGTGCCCAGAGGATCCCGGAATGATCAAGACTTCTCCCCGATGCTCCACGGGCGGGGTTTTCCTGCGGTGTTCATGGACCGCCATCCCGCAAAAACCAAAATCCCCTGCGTCATCACAGACAACTTCAATGCCTGCCGGAAGATGGTCGGGATGTGCGCGGACGCTGGAGCAAAAGCTGTCATAGATGTCTCAGGATGCCCCGGGAACAACGCCGCCGCCGCAAGGTCCAGGGCCGTGCTCTTCGAATCTCGCAAAAGAAATATGCTCCATTTGCACTGCGACGAACGATATGTCGTCTCATCGGAATGGCCAAAAAACATCGCAGTCTTCGCGACCTCGCAGTCCGCGATTTGCAATTTCATTCGTACAAACAGCCATCTCGCTGATGGTCGCGACATGCTTCTCGCCTGCTTCGACGACTGGATCGGGGAGCCCTTCCCCGGGAAAATAGCACTTGTCGCAAAACAAGATTTCAAGACCATGTCCGAACGCGCATGCGACCTCGTCATGTCTATGATCAATGGCAATGGCAAGAAAATCCCGCAAGGCTCAAGGCTCAAGGTGCCTGTCGAATCCATTCTGACTGTCGACAACACCTTCCAACTGGCTCCGGGATGAATTCCGCGGGCATAAGAAGGCTCAATATTTCCCGTAAGTCCTGGCGGTCTCGACCATGGCATACAGGTTTTCGAATGGTGTGTCCCGGCCGCACTGATCGCCTGTGGAAAGGATAAAGCGTCCACCTTCGCGAGCGTCATCAATCGCTTTTTTCGAGGCCTCGACAACATCCTGAACGGAACCTTGCAGCATCACATTCGTAGTGTGCAGATTGCCTTTAAGCGTCAGCTTGTTGCCATACAGTTTTTTCAATTCCATCAGGTTGCAGTCGCCCATGGGCGGGGTCTCCAGCGGGTCGATCACTGTCAAACCGGTCTCCTCCGCCATTATTTTTACCAGTGCCGTCTCCGGCCCGCAGGAATGAACATGGGTGGGCATGCCCGCCGCTGTCGCCAGCTCGATGACCCTCTTTACTGCCGGCAATGAGATCTGTCGAAGTATATCTGCCGTTTGAAACACCAGCGTCCCGGAGCCTCCGACACATAGAAAATCAGGCCTTGTTCCCATCCCCATGATCCTGTGAAAACGCTTTTCGGCCTCGATAACCCGCTTCTCAGCCCATTCTCCGTGCATTTCCGGATGATCATAGTAGTTGAAGATGTCCTCTTCGTTCCTCAAGGCGGAAGTCGAACAGCAGAAAACACCGATGAGTCCCTGATCGCCCATCAGATCCTTGACCCTTTTAAAACCCTCCGGCCCCAGGTCGACAGGTTTGACCCCCTCCAGCACTTCCCATTTTTCAGGTATTGCCGGAAGACAGACTTTGGAGGGATCAACATTCCCCGCCGGGGAATCCGCTACAAAATAAACGTCAACCTTGTTGTGCCACACAGGTCTATGGTTTTCCAGATAATATCTCTGAGTAATTATCCTATCCCCGCTTTTCGAGACTATTGCGGTCTGCCATTCAGGCTGATTTGCTGCCTCCTCCGGGAAGGTCAGGGGGAAGTAGCCATCCATAAGTGAGTCGATATTAAAATATTTGGCACACTCGATATATGCTTCCCAAATCGGACAGTCGTTGTAAAGATACAAGTCCCAGAAGGGCTTCCCGGTAAGTTTCGCCGGGATCATGTTGGAAAAATCCGGCGCCACCGGGACACAGTCAGGAATCTCCCCTCTTAGCACCGTCAGCAATCGCTCTCTGTTCGTCATCTCCAAAAACCTCCGTGTCTCTAGATCCTTGAGAACCAATTCCAAAACCAACGCGGTTCACGCGGAGTTTTGAAACTGGCTCATACGATTGATTTCCTAAATATTGATATTGTAATTCTTCTCAAGCATGATATCTTGTCCTGTATTGATTATTTATTGTGCCATATTGATATTATGAAGATCGAGCACCTGAAAAGCGAAGACAAGGTTGATTTTTTCAAGGGGATAAACCTTGCCCGGTTGAGCGCGTTTTCCGTGACTTCAAAGCTGCATGACCATGATTTCGCCGAAATTTTCTTTATCAACATGGGTGAGATAATCCATAAGATCAACGGCCGGAGTCAGGTGGTGAAGGCAGGTCAGGTGGTGTTCATCCGGCCTGATGATGTGCATGGCTTCGGTAATTCCGGAGCTGAATGCGAGATGTATAACCTTGCTTTCAGGAGGCAACTGCTGGAAAAATGTGCGGATTTCGCGGAAAACAGCATCTCTTTGGAAGCATTCTATTCTCCTGATGATCCGCCCGTGTTGGAATTGGATGAGATCGAGAAAGCACAATTGTCGCACGAGATTGAATCAGCCGGGGGGGAATTGATCGCCAATCCCCAGGGTGCCAGATGCAGATTGTATATTATCGTCTTGAAACTGTTTGCCGCGAGATTTCCACAAATAAATAGACAGCCGGCTGCAGGGATGCCGGCATGGCTTGATGAATTATGCGCCAAGATGAGACAGAAAAACAATTTCATCAAAGGGCTTCACAGGATGCAGGAATTGGCTTGCTGCTCTCCTGAACATCTTTGCCGATGCTTTAAAAATCGTCTTGGCCAGTCACCTACGGAGTTTATTAATGAGTTGAGAATCAACTATGCAGCTTCCCTGTTGATCCATTCCGATGAAAAAATCTTTACCATCGCCATGAACTCAGGCTTCGCCAATCTCAGCCATTTCTATCACCAGTTTAAGAAAATATACCGACTTTCACCCGCTGTTTATCGAAAAAAACAACAGCAGCATGTGGTGCCCTAGAAAAATCCCGGCAAGGATATACCATGCCGCGGAGGGGTTGACAAAAAAATGGCAAAGGGAGATAAAAGGTTTCAGCCTCATTTTGCGAGTGAGGCGAACATTTCTTTCATGAGCTGCCTGGCTTTCGGTGAGTCGCCGAGCGCCTCGGCGACTTTGACGGTGAAGTCGAATGCCGCACCCGGCCCCTTGCCGGTGACGATATTGCCGTCAACCTCGGCGTTGTTCCCGGTGTAGCTGGCATCTGAGAGAGCATTCTTAACCAGTGCCATCGGATAGCCGGTGCATACTTTCCCGGTCATTATCCCGGCCTCTGCCAAGACGATCGGCGCGGCGCATATGGCAGAGACTATTTTTCCGGCGCCATGCATTTCCCGGACAAGCGACACGAGCTTTTGCGAATTCCGCAGATTCTCGGCACCCGGCATTCCCCCGGGAAGCACCAGCGCGTCCAGAGAGGCCGCGTCGAGCGCATCCAGGGCGCAGTCAGTCCCGACGGCAATCCCGTGCGCCCCGGCAGGCGGGGAGTCATCCAGCGCAACAAGCAGCACCTCGTGGCCAAGACGCCTAAGCACATCCGCCGGCACAACAACCTCTATCTCCTCGTATCCGTCAGCAAGGACGATCGCAACCGTCTTCCTCATCACAGCCTCCTCATTTCCTCGTGTATTGAGCCAATTCAAAACTCCCCGTGGCCGCGCGGAGTCTTGAAACTGGCTCTATTGCATTGGCTCTCCCTGCAAATCAAATCATTTTTTCGGGCCGAGTATGTAGAACTCGTCGTTTTCGCCGCAGACGAAGACTTTCCCGCTGGCGGGGTCTATCGTTATTCCCTCCGGCTTGTCGAAATCCCTTTTGAAATCACTCCAGCCCTTTGTAAGATATACGACGGCTAGCAGCTCGCCATGCACGGTGCATTCGACTATGCATCTGGACTCCTGGCTTAGGATGAGCAGGTTTCCGCTGCGCGGGTCTATGCATATTCCTGAGGCATCGCCAGTTTTCATCCCCTCCAGATCGAAGGGGATATCAACCTCGCCGGTACCGATATGGATTCGCATTATCGTCTTGGGATTCTTCTCCTTGACGGCATAGACGAACTTGTTGATCTCGTCATAGGCGACACCCTCGAACCCCTCGTTGTCACCGATGGACATATCGAGCTTGATGGAAGTGGAGTCGTCTCGGTCTATCGCCGAGGCATCAGGGGCAATGCTGACAAAAAGCAGCGTCGAGGTGCTCTCCTCGGCCAAAATGAACCTTCCTTCGCCCATGTAGGCAATACCTTCCATGTCATCCATGCCGGTAAGCTTGATGTCCCTCAAGACACGCCCCTCGAAATTTATCTCCCTTATCAGGGGAGGGGAGTCCTGGATGACAAACAGCGTCCCTGTGTCGGGGTTGAATGCTATGCCCGAGGCGTTCCTTGCGTAGGGTATCCGCATTCTGGGCGCACAACGCACATGCCCACCTATAAGCGACCTGGGATCCGGCGCGACATCCTCGCAGCCGGAAATCATCATCATCATCATCAACAACAACAACAACAACAACAACATGGAGGTAAGATATCGGGGATCGAATTCTCTAATGGACAATGAGCCGATTTCAAGCCCTCCTGTGGCCGCCTGTCTGTGTGTTGCACGCGGGCAGGCGCGGCCTGCCATTTCGGATGCGAGTCCACGTCGGCGCGGAAGTGGGCATACCTGCCTGGTCTGTACCGGCCGTTTCTGTGTGGCATCTGCGCAAAAAGCGTCCGCCGCCCAAACAGTTGGGGCGGAGGCGCAGCCTGTGTCACCAACGCAGTTCTCGCGGAGTTTTAAAATCGGCTCAAAGATCACCGTCATCGAACACTCCCGTGGCCTCATGCAATTATCAAAAAAATTCCCCGCTGCGAAGAACAGCCCCCCAGAGCATCGAATTGGCCGATATACCCTATAGCATCCATAGCCCATTCATTCAAGAGCCAAGATTTTTAATTTTGCGGGGAACTTTGTCGGGGAAGGGGATGTCAATCTACAGTGAGGGAACGTAAAAGCGTCTTCCCTGTGGAATTTTGTGTCGAACGGGGTATCTTATGCGTTTCCGCGATATTTTGCCATAAAACAAGATTCGAAATCACGAGATCAGGAGGTGCAGATGGAACAGGCGAAGTTGCAGAAGTTACAGGCCGGCATTCAGAAGGCATCGGCTTTTGTGGAGCCATTGAAGACGGAGATAGGGCGTGTGATGGTGGGTCAGGAGAAGCTCATTGACGCGATGATACTCGCGTTGATATCAGACGGGCATATACTGCTCGAGGGTTTGCCGGGCTTGGCCAAGACTCTTGCCGTGAAGACCTTGTCTCAGGCTCTTGACGGGAGTTTCTCGAGGATACAGTTTACCCCGGACCTGCTGCCTGCTGATGTCGTCGGGACAAAGATATACAATCCCAAGGAGCACACGTTCACCGCCCGGATCGGGCCGGTGTTCACCAACATCCTCCTCGCCGACGAGATCAACCGCGCCCCGGCAAAGGTTCAGAGCGCTCTGCTTGAATGCATGCAGGAGAAGCAGGTCACCCTGGGCGGAGAGAAGATCGATATGCCCAGCCCGTTTTTGGTGCTCGCCACGCAGAACCCGATCGAGCAGGAGGGCACATACCCCTTGCCGGAGGCGCAGGTCGACAGGTTCATGTTCAAGATACTTGTGGACTATCCCAGCAGGGATGAGGAGAAGATGGTGATTGAGCGCATGGCGCATCCGGTGCTTGACCTCCAGGCGACACCTGTGGCGACGCTCGATGATGTCCTCAAGGCCCGTCAGTGGGTTGACAGTGTCTACATAGACGAGAAGATCGTCGAGTATATTTTGGACATTACGATCGCCACGCGTCCGGGACAGCGGTTCCACCTGTCCGACCGGCAGGGCGAGGCTAATCTGTCACAGCTCGACAACCTCATACTCTACGGAGCGTCGCCGAGGGCTTCAATCATGCTGACCGTGGCCGCCAAGGCGGCGGCATTCATCGAGGGGCGCCCATATGTCGTGCCACAGGATGTGAAAAATGTCGCACACAACGTCCTCAGACACAGGATACTTCTGACCTATGAAGCCGAGGCTGAGGAGATAACATCTGAAAAAGTCATCCAGACGGTTCTTGACGAGCTGAGGACCCCGTGACGCACGGCGAACACGCTGTCTGAACTCGCATCGTGGAAAGGAGCAATGATATGCTGTCCAAAGAGCTTCTGACGCAAGTCAGAAAGATTGAGATCCGCACACGCCGAATCGTGGACGAGATAACTGCCGGCGCATATCACAGCGTGTTCAAGGGGCGTGGGATTGAATTCGACGAGGTACGCGAGTATACCCCCGAGGATGACGTGCGCGACATAGACTGGAACGTGACGGCAAGGATGGGTGCCCCGTACATAAAGAAATACGTCGAGGAGCGCGAGCTGACAGTGATGCTCGTCGTTGACATGTCGGCCTCCGGAAAGTTCGGGAGCAGGGGGAAGACAAAGCTAAGATGCGCCACCGAGATCGCGGCATTGCTGGCATTCAGCGCTATCAGGAACCACGACAGGGTAGGGTTGATGACCTTCACCGAGAACGTCGAGTTCTATTTGCCCCCCAAATCGGGGAAGACCCATGGCCTCAGGCTGATAAGGGAGCTGCTGATAAGGGATGCGGACGGCAGAGGCACAAACATCGCCCGCGTCTTGAGCGAGCTGATGCATGTCCTGCACAAACGGGCTGTAATATTTCTGATAAGCGACCTTATAGACGACAGCAACTACTCGAAAATCCTCACTGTGGCGAACAAGAGGCACGACGTGGTCGTGACCCGTATACTCGACCCGACGGAGCTGGCACTGCCAAGGATGGCCAACATGGTGGTCGAGGATGCGGAGAGCGGCAGGGCAGGCGACATGCCCGGCGCGTCAAGGGGCTTCCTTCAATCCTTCGCCAGGGCGGCGGAGGATATACATCTGCGGAATTCGCAGCTGTGCAGCCGGGCGAAGGTGGATCTTGTTGACATACGTTGCGGCGAGGACATTGTCAAGCCACTGGTGGCATTCTTCAGGCAGCGCCAGAGCAAGCATTAGCAAGGACACAGGGAATTAAGGGAGACTAACGAGGATATGCCATGACGGAGAAGAGCAGAAAAATCCTGATGTTCTCGGCAATGGGGCTTGCCGTGGCATGCTTGGCGATTGCGGCTGCCTTGTACCTCACCTACCTGCAGGCATCGAGCAGCGACCCGCATATGAAACTCTCGGACATGAAGATTTCTCCCTCCGCGGAGGATGTCGTTATAGGGAATATCCTCAACGTCTCTGTCGACCTCAAACTCCCCTGGGGACATCACCCGGAAAATGTCTCTCTAACCCTTCCCGAAGGACTGCAGATCGTCTCCGAGCCCAAGATTGAGAAGACCAAGACCCGATGGGGCAAGAATATCTGGAGGGTAAGCTCCGGGATACAGCCATACCGTACAGGAGACATGCAGGATGGAGAGTGCATTGTCACATTCTACTCGTCAAGGAAAAACTCCCTTTCCGGCTCGGCGAAAAGCTCAATCCCAGGATTCCATGTCCATGCCGTGGACACACAAAACCGCAGGGAACTTGACTTGGCATCCGAAGTCGCTTTGCCGAAATCGGAAGACAGCAGAGTGTTGTTCTCCATAGCCATGGCGATCCTCGCGCTGGCAGGAGCTATAATTTTTATGATTCTTATCCTCCGCAAACGCAGGCATGAGACGCTTGCAACGGTGCTTTCTCCCTGGGAGCAGGCGTTGGAGGCCTTGCGCACCTTGAGGGACTCCCTGGGCAAAGGCGAGATCAGCGGCCCGCTATGCCTTGCCAGACTCACGGATATCGTCAGGCGCTATATCGAGAGGAGGTACGTCATCCCCGCGACGGCACAGACCACGCATGAGTTCCTTTCAGGGATGGACAAAGGCAACAGCCCGCTTGACAAGCAGCACCGCAGCTTCCTCAGGGAGTTCCTCACCGCTTCTGATCTGGTCAAGTTCGCCAGATTTCCCGCAGACAAGGATCTTGTGGGCAATGCGCTCTGCAAAGCCGAGGATCTGATTCTGTCGACCGTTCCGAAAGACGACGAGACCAACGGCAAGGAGTGCTCCCCATGAAATTCGCATTCCCACTCTTCCTGCTGCTCTATATACCCTTCCTGATACTGCTGCTCGTCGCGGCAAGACATCGCGACCCCACCTTGCTCATACCCTCGATCAGGCCTTTCACAAAGGCAAACCCAGGCAGGAAACTCCATCTTCTCTTCGGGATACCCTTCCTGCTGAATGCCGCCGCCTTGGCACTGCTCATATTCGCCCTCGCACGCCCGCAGAAGGGGCTTGAAATGATCAGGCAAAGAGCCGAGGGCATAGACATAATGATTGTCCTTGATATCTCCGGAAGCATGGCAGCAGTGGACATCCCCGACAAAAAAACGACGGACAAGGAAATTTTCGACGCAATGAAAAGGGGGAGTCTGAAGCCCAGGTCCGACATCGCCAAGCAAAAGATCAAGCAGTTCGTGAAGCGCCGTCCGAACGACCGGATAGGGCTTATCGCATTCGCCCCGCTGCCATATCTGGCATCCCCGCCGACCCTGCATCACGAGTGGCTCTTCGCCCATCTCGACAGGCTCAGGCCA
>JAFGFR010000201.1 GCA_016930955.1 Victivallales bacterium
AAAAGTTCAAACTCGCCCTCTGGCAAATTGGGCGTGGGGAGAGAGTCCCTTCAGCCTCAAAACAGGAAAGCTATGGGATGGTAGTGGTATGGATTGTACATCCGCGATATTGCCATCAGCGCCGCCCCGCACGCCCCGATCGTGTCGTCGTCAGAGGAGACAATTATCTCGGGCACGTCGCATTCAGGTATGGCACGAAGCCTCATCGACTTCGCGATCCTCTCACGCATGAGTTCGCCTGCGGGGTTGAAATGCCCGTTTATCACTATGACTTCCGGACGCATGAGACGGACTATATAGGAAATGCCCAAGCCAAGGTGCTCGAACATCCCGCCAAGAACGGATATGGCAAAATCATCACCCTCGGACGCCATGCGGGAAAGTTCCCTTGGATGAAATACCGCAGAAACATCCCCCTTCTTCAGGGCCGCCTTGAGCTTTTTCCTCAGCAGCCAACCGCTGATATAGGTTTCAAGGCAACCCCTGTTCCCACACCAGCACTTCCCGCCTTTGGGGTTGATCGTGATGTGCCCGAGCTCGCCGGCGCTGCGAGAGGACATCGAGAAAATCTCCCGGTTGCAGACAACCCCCATGGCTATCCCCGTGCGGATGACAATGCTCACGATGTTCGCAAACCGTCTGGCTTCGCCCAGATTGACCTCGCCCAAGGCAAAACAGTCGCTGTTGTGGGCGACAAACACCGGCAATGAGGTTGTGGCCCCGACCGCATCGGCGAGCGAGACATTCTCCCATCTCCTTATTCTATTATAAGCTACACCGAAGCCGGTCTTGGAGTCGACAGTCCCCGGGGCGCCAATCCCTATCCCCTGAATCCTTTCCCCGTTGACCTCACAGGTGTCAATCAGCTCCTGCAAAACCTTATTGATTGTCCGCAGCACAACGTCCTTGCTCACGGGTTGCGGGAAATCCCTGTTCAGCGTCTTTACCGGTGCGCCGGCGAAGTCCGCAAGCGTGGCGCAAAGGCTCTCACCGCTGAAATTGATGCCTATGAAATAAGCCGTCCCTGGATTCAACCTAAGCGGTATCGGCGGCCGCCCGGCTCCAACAAGACTCTTGCCTGCATCAAAAGCATCCTCCTTTATTATACCCTCATCAAGCAACTTCTCGATGATGTTGCCCACCGTGGCGGCGTTCATGCCGAGCGCCTTGCATATCTGGTTGCGCGAAGCAACCCCGCTCCTCCGGATATAGTCAATAAAGAAAAAATGCTTGTCTATTACACTCGTTCCCATAATCTCTCCATTTCATTTCAGGCAATATAACAACTGCCCAATCAATGTCAAGGGATAATTTTAATTTTTTTAATATTTTTTCCAGCCTCCTCCAAAAGCTCCCCACCCGGCCCTGTCGCCGCACTCAAGAGCGATGCCGACTCGCATGATCAAGCACGGAGACCAGGCTCCCGATGCGGATGCCCCGTACAAACACAAGATCTAGCAAGACAGGAACCTCCCGGGCTGACGCTTCGGCACTCTCTGACGACAAGAGGCCATGACTCCAGCAGACAAGCCCCTGAAAATCGGCAAAGGTTAAAGGATTTAGAGGTAAATTCGGCATAAAATGTGATAAAATTGAGTAATTTTAATAAAAAAACTAAAAAAAATGTCAAATCCGGGTTGACAAGCGTTTGCGCGACAAATATAGTGGGATATAGAGCGACGTTGAGTTTTCAATTTTATGGAGGTAGTTATGGGAAAAGCGCCGGGACATTTCAGTATTGCATGTCAAACCATTACCTGGGGGGACGGGCAGAGTCAAAAGCTCCCGGAAATCTTTTCTGCCGTGGCCGATTCCGGGTTCCGTGGTGTTGAGGTCGGCTGGCGGCATTTGCAGGAAGTGAAGCCGGAGGATGCCAAGCGCATGCTCGATGATGCCGGGCTGGAGCTGTGCGCCACCCATATCGGCGGAAATCTCACGGACACAAATCAAGCCAAGGGCGAATGGACAGTATTGGACGGGATAATTGACTATCTCGGCGCATGCCAGTCCAAGACCCTCATGTTCTCCGGGCTGAATTGCCATGACAAAGAACAATTCGACAGGGAATTGGACCTGCTTGTCCGCATATCCTCGAGGTGCGCTGAAAACGGCATTAAACTTCTCTACCACAACCATGACTGGGAATTTGCCAATGGGCATTTTGTCTTCAAGCGTCTGCTTGACGAGAAGATATGTTTTTGCCCTGATCTGGGTTGGATATTCAAGGGTGCCGGAGATGTCATCCCTGTGCTGGAGCAGATGAGGCCCCGAATCGGCGCCATACACTTCAAGGATTTCGCATCCGCCGAGAGGAAGATCGACACAGTCATTCTGGGCGAAGGCATTGTCCCCCTGGAGGAGTGCGCGGGGTGGATACTTGAAAACATCTCCGGGACAATGTGGGTGATTGCCGAACAAGACAAGAGCGAATTGCCCCCGGCCGAGGCATCCCGGGCTAACGCGGGATTTCTGAGGAAATGTCTCGAAAAGTGCCCGGCATAAGGCATCAGCGCTACGGCCCGAACGCCACAAGATAAAATAACTTGATGATTTTTTTGAAAGGAACAATGTCAATGAGCGACGAAGTCAAAGAAGCCACACTGATGAGGTCTGAAGACTGGAGATTCCGTTATCACGAGAAATCTATACCGGCATCCAGCAACCTTGATTTCCTGACCTACGGGACATACGAGATCGCGCCCCTCGCGGCAACCTCCCCCATACTACACCAGAACGAGGAGGCATTGCTTTTTTGCATTGACGGCAAGGTGGAGGCATGCGTTGCAGGTGAAACACGGCTTATGACCCACTATGATGTCCTTTATGTCCCGCTTGACACGCCGTACAGCATGAGGAACATCTCGGACAGCAATGCTAAAATGGTTGTCTGCCGGGCAAAGGCCGAAAAAAAACATGAGGTTTTTCATGCCGCCTGGGAAACGTTCTCGAAGGATGAAACCAGGATACGGCATCTTGACGGGAAGGATGTCTTTTTAATGTTCGATGTAAGCGAGAAGGCCGACCGGCTGATCGCAGGATACACGATATATGAGCCTTATACGAGGGCCTATCCGGCACACAACCACACCGACCAGGAGGAGATCTACATCTTCATCAAGGGCAAGGGCGCGATGGAGGTATACAAGGATGAGAAGAGCAAGACATTCGTGACATCCGTCAACGAGATGGACGCAGTGACGATTCCAGTCCTGAACTACCATCCCGTGTTCAGCCAGGACGAGGAGCTTCATTTCATCTGGTGCATCGCGGGTGAGCGTTACTGGGTCGGCGACAAGAACAAGGATTTCATGAAGGGCGACAGCGACACTTTGACGACTTGAAAAGGAATCGGAGATGAACAAGTTAAATAAGAGACTGAAATTTGCCGTAGTTGGCTGCGGAGCCGTAGGAAGGGAAGCTCTTTCCAGTGCCCTGAAGCTTGAATCTGTCGAGTGTGTCGGCGCTTTTGAACCTGATGCGAAAACTGCCCGGAGCGTCGCCGAGGCATTTGGAATAAATACATTCGCCGAGCTCGACGTGATGCTCGACAAGACCAAACCGGACTGCGTGAAAATATGCTCACCCAACAAATGCCATGCCGACCAGGCTGTCCTGTGCCTCGAGAAAGGCTGCCATGTGCTGGTCGAGAAGCCGATGGCCACGAACATCGAGGATTGCCGCAGGATGCTTGCCGCACAGAAAAAAACAGGCGGAATCCTCGCTGTAAACTTCGAGTACCGCATCTCAAAGCTCTTCGCCAAAGTCAATGAGATCATCGAATCCGGGAAGATTGGCGAAGTCCGCAATATCTTCATATATGAGAGTCGCGGATCCTTTATGGGAGAGAAGGGAGGATGGCGCTTCAAGAAGGGCTCCGCCGGCGGACTCATCGCCGAGAAACTCGTCCATTACATCGACCTGGCACGCTTCTTCTCGAAGTCAGACATAGTCCGCGCATTCGCCTTCCATGGGCCCAACACGATAAGCCATTACGAGTTTCCGGACAACGCCTTCCTGATACTCAAGCACGCAAACGGCGCCCAGAGCGTCATCGGAAGTCATCACGGAATCCAGCCTGAATGGGCTTTCGGCGGATATATGGACATGGGCGACCCGGCGCTGGCGGAAAAAAGACATAAATGGTGGATAAAAACGGGGCATAAGGACTTTGCGATGATCGCAGGCTCGAAAGGTGCCGTCCATGCGGACACCGACCTTGAGACCGTAGTGGCCAACATCTATGTCCCCTGCGATTCGCGCGGCGGACAGTCGACAAGATGCGACGCGGAATATGACCTGAGCTACATCGACAGGATGGAGCAGGTCCACGACCAGCGGGGAATGCTGATGCACTTCTTTGAAGCTGTACGAGGCAATGAGAAAATAAAGACGGCGGCAGAGGATGTCTTAAACAGCATGGCTGCGACATTCGCGGCGGAAAAAGCGATGGATTCGGAGGCGGGCGCCGGAGTGGATGTTGAAAATTAACGGCGCAACTTTCGAACAATCTTTGGAATCAATTAACTTTGAAATTAACCTGGACATGGGAGATTGAATGAAAAGAGAATCGGGAAAACCAAAGAGGCTCAGGATTGGCGTGGTTGGGTTGACACACGGGGCCTCCCACGTAAAGATAATTTTAAACCGCGACGACATGGACTTGGTGGCGCTTTGCGACATTGACGAGGAGAAGTGCCGGAAAACCCTCGCTTCCTGCGCCGGCTGTGACGTGAAGACGTTCAACGATTATCCGCGGATGCTGTCGGATGCCAAGTTGGATGCGATTGTGATCGCCACGCCCCTGCCGACACATGCGGAATTGTCAATCATGGCATTGGAAAAAGACATTCATGTCCTGCTTGAAAAACCGCTCGCTTCGAATATCGAGGAGGCTTTCAGGATAAAAGAGGCAGCCAGCCGGGCAAAATGCGTCTGTCAAATAGGATACAGGGCCAGCTCCAGTCCGCTGGTACGGAAGATACTGCAGTTGATCAAATCCGGGGAACTGGGCGAGATCGTCATGATTTGGGCACATCTTTTCCGCGGCCCCGGGCACATGGTCGAGTGGCGCAAGAATTCTCAGCATGGCGCCGGACAATTCTTTGACTGCATGGTGCATGAGTTCAACGACATGTTCGAGTTTGCAGGAGCAGATTTCTCGCGCGTCTGCGCCTTTGGCGCACCTCTCGGGAAACTTGGCGCATCCCAGGAAATGCCCGATACTGTCTCGGCGAATATCGAGTTCCAAAACGGAGTGCGTGCCAGCGCGGCATTCAGCCAGGTCTCTGCGACATATCGGAACAACATGTTCGGAGTGGTTGGCACAAAAGGCAGAGTGGATGTCGACCCGTATTTCCCTGAGGGCCCCGGCGCTTTTGAGCTTTTCACAGACAATGGATTGTTCCGCACTAAAGTGGTAATTTCAAAGGATAAGGCATCTTCAGGACATATCGGATTCAGCGAGCAATATGATTTCTTCGTAAAGTCAATTGAAGAAGGCGCACCGGTAATCTGCGACGTGGGAATGGCTCTCAAGACCCAGCGTCTGATGGAGGCCTTCAACGTCTCGATCAAGCAGGGGCGAACCGTCGCGCGTGATGAATTTCAATAGGGAGTAATTATGAGTGCGCAGAAAAAATTGAAGGTTGTAGTTGTCGGGGCTGGGGACATGGGCGGGCATCATGTCAGGGGCTGGCGGAATTCAGGCAGAGCGGAGGTCATCGGGATAGCCGAGGTAAGCAAGGAACGCTTGGAGGCGTTTCAAAAGGAACACGGGATCGCGGAAGGCGATGCCGAGTACAAGAAGCTGATTGAACGCACTGAGCCGGATGTCGTTTCCGTATGCGTCCCGGCCTTCCTCCACATGCCAGTGACGACCTTCGCGGCGGACTCGAAATGCCATGTGCTATGCGAAAAGCCGATCGCGCTGAACGTCAAGGATGCGGAGACGATGATCAAATCCTGCAAAAAAAACAAGGTGCTACTCTGTGTGGACTTCCAAAGGCGTTACTGGGGACAGACCAAGGCATACGGGAAATGGATGGATGAAGGAGTTCTGGACAGACCGATTCTTTGGCGCATGCTGGACTTGCGTTCAATCCGCCCGAAGAAGCTGATGCATGACAAAAACGGCAACGGCGGGCCAATCATTGACTGCGCTGTCCATTGGTTCGACCAGTGGCGGCTTCTTTTCAAGTCCGAACCAACATCCGTATATGCGCGTGGCTTCTGTTTTGCCGAGGGCAAGGAGGAGCTCAAGTCCATCAAGGACAAGGCAGTCGACACCGGGGCGATAACAGTCGAGTACGCATCCGGCGACATCGGCGAGCTCACGGTGTGCTGGGCAC
>JAFGFR010000202.1 GCA_016930955.1 Victivallales bacterium
CTCTGTGATCGAGGCCAGGGTTGAATGTCTTGCTGGTGTAGCGGAGCCGGGCAGCACTGTCCAGGCCGACAAACACTCATGGAAGGTGGCCTGCGGGGAAGGCGCGCTGGAGCTGCTTAAAGTCAAGCCCGAGGGGGGGAGGGTGATGACCGGGGCCGAGTTCCTCAGGGGAAGGCCAGAAATACGAAGTAAATTGATTGAAAGGGAAAAGATATGCTGAGAAACATTTTCAAGAAGTCCTCTGGGAAAAAGAGGCAGCTTGTCGTCAACTGCGAGAAGCTGGAGACCCGTGTGGCTCTGTTGAATGAGGGGCGGCTGGAGGAGCACCTGCTGGAGAGGAGCGATGTGGGGATAAGCGCCGGCTCCGTATACCTGGGCAGAATCGTCAATATCGAGACCTCTCTGCAGGCGGCGTTTGTGGATATCGGCGAGGAGAAGAATGCCTTCATTTCGTTCAGGGACATGCTGCCCGCGACATTCGACATGTTCGAGCACGTTCAGAAGAATCTGTCGAAGCCGCAGCCCGGTATGGGCGACGTGAAGCACTCCAAAGCCAGTGTCCTGACGAAACGTCTCCGCGAAATCGAAGGCAGGATTAAAAAGTGCAACAAAAAAAGGATCACCTTAGCGGACATCCCATCGATTTTCCCGGTGAACACCGAGGTGCTCGTACAGGTGGTGAAGAGTCCCATCGGCAACAAAGGCGCCAGAGTGGCAATGAACCTCTCCATCGCCGGGCGCTATCTGGTGCTTCTGCCTTTTGCCGAGACGCTTGGTCTGTCGCGCAAGATAAGCGACGTGAAGGAAAGAAACAGGCTGAAGGGGATAATGAAGGAGCTTGAAATCCCCGAGGGTTTTGGCTGCATCTGCCGGACGAACGCGGAAGGGAGGAAGAAGATTTTCCTCCAGCGCGACCTCGACACCCTGATGGAGCTATGGAAACGTGTGGAGAGCGGTAAGGTGGAAAGAGGAAAGCCTACACTGCTCTACAGGCAGCCCAATCTCCTCGAGAGGACAGTCAGGGACTCGCTGACAGAGGAGATTGATGAGCTGATAATCGACAGCAAGCCCCAATTCGACTATGTCAAGTCTCTGATGACCGAGATAGCAGGCAAGTCAACTGCGAACAAGGTGACTTTGTACGCCAAGGCCTCCCCGGTGTTCGAGGCCTTGAATATCGAGTCGCAGATCAACTCGATATTCGAGAGGGTTGTTGATCTGGAGGGTGGAGGATGCATCTGCATAGATGAGACCGAGGCCATGATTGCCATAGACGTGAACAGCGGTGTCAGAAAGGGCAAGGATCTGCCGGAGACAATACTCGCCACGAACCTTGCCGCATGCATTGAGATCGCGAGGCACCTGCGGCTCCGTGATATAGGCGGGCTTGTGGTGATAGACTTTATCGACATGCGTTCGCAGAAGGACAGGGACACTGTGCTAAAGCAGATGCGCAAGCTGGTCAAGGAGGACCGTGCGAGGTCAATGATATTGCCCATCAGCAAGTTGGGACTGATGCAGATGACCCGTCAGCGCGAGAGCGAGAGCATGCTGGAGAGAGTTTTCGACCCGTGCCCCTACTGTGAGGGCAAAGGCCGGATCAAGTCCGCCATGAGCATGAGCGTATTGATTCAGAGACGGCTCAAGGAGATACTTTGCAGGTACCGCAACGACAAGAATCTTTCGGTAAGGGTGATCATGCACCCTGCGATACTTGCACGTCTGAAGAATGAGGACAGCAAGCTGATCACCGAGCTGGAGCAGCAGTTCGGGCAGCAGCAGCAGATGACTTTCCGTGCGGATCCTTCGCTGCATCACCAGACATTCAGGATCGTGGACTCCGAGACCGGGGCCGAGCTCTGAACCTAAATGAAGCAGTTAAATCTCAAAAATGACAGCTGACATATTTGCATATAACTCTTTAGGAATAGATCCACGGCACGCTGCGGCAACTGCTTTATTTAGGCTGAAGCCATGCGCTGGGTGGTGTTCAGCAGGCCCGCGGCCACGGGTAGCCTTGAAACTGGCTCTTCAGCAAAACTGCGAGTATGCAGTGCTTAAACCACTCGGCTCCGTCTTACTTTTTCTTATATCAGGCGTAGAGTGGCCCGAGCTGCTCGCATGCGCGGAAGTCGTCCCCGCCGAAACGGTCCCACATCGTCGGCCTGAACATGTCGGATGCCGGGACGTTGTGCATGTCAACTGGGATTCTCAGCATCGCGTTCAGCGTGATCATGTCTGCGCCGATAAGTCCGAATGAGTTGCCGTCATGGTTCGGGCCGATTTTGGACATGTACTCGAAGGAGCTCATCTGCCTCGGGGTCCAGAAAGTCTCCGGCCACGTGTCGTTCGTGACGCTTCCGACATGGTTCGCCACGTCGGCAGGCAGCTCCAGCGTCTCACCCTCGACAACAGAGCAGGTCAGCATCTCGCCTACCATGTTGTAGCGATATGATGTCATCGGGATGCCGCCGGGAGTCCGGAAGTAGCTCGAAAGCCCGTCACCCAGAAAATACTCGAGTACGGCACCGATGTAGGTGGTGCCCTTGACGGCAGTCTCGATGAGTTTCTTCTGCAGTGTGGCGTTGTTGCGGATCTCGTGGGCGACCTGCTGGACGGAGAGCTTCTTTTTCCCGGCCAGTTTGAAGATATCCAGGGCGTAGTCGAGCGACCCGGCGCCGGAGTTGCGCTTGTCGATGAAACCCATGGGGGCAAGCTTGCCGATGTCTTTGCCTGTAGCCTTCTTGATGCTTTCGGGTGTCCAGTTCGTGCGGATGTCCGCGAAGAGCTGGGGCAGACCAGACAGCAGGTTCGCGGCAAGCATGCCTATGCCGTTCTTGCAGTCGTTCTCGGTCGCCACGACGTATGGTGCCCTGAAACCGTCCCAGTCGAAGGAGCTGTTCAGCAACGACTCAGTCATGTCGAAGTTGGGATACAAGTCCGTCCACGCACGCTGACCCTGGGTGCCGCCGAATATCGCGTTGTATCCTTGCGCATGCTCCACATCCGCCTTGAAGCCCTGCGCCTTGCCCACCTTCGGGTCTGCGAGGTGCTCATTGCCTATCATCATGTCCCTGACAATCATGGTCATCAGGATGCATTCCTTGAGCAAAGCATCGTCGGAGTAGGGCTTCCTGCCCTTGTTGAAATTGATCTTGAAGTTCTTCTTCATGAACTTGAATGCACGGTCAAGCTCGTCGTGGTCGTAGAACCCGTTGTCGATCCTCCCGCGCAGAGACACCATGTCGACAGAGACACTCCCCATGCCCAGATAATGCAGCAAAGTGTTCCTGCGCACGTCGGAACCTATTATCCCCATTGACACGCCGCCTACCGAGAGGTAGTTCTTGCCCCTCATCTCAAGGACGGCACAGGCGCATCTGGCAAAGCGCAGCAGCCTTTCGGACACATAAGGCGCCAGCTCATCCCTTTCGTTCTCGATATCGGGGTTGTAGATCGAGAATATGGGGCGTTTTTTCTCGTCCATTGCGGCACAGAATGCCTTGAGCCATACCGCACCCGGACGGTCGGTCTGGTTCAGCCCGTAGGCAGCCTGTATCCACTCGCTGCTGCCTATGCCTGAGCAGGCGGACATCAGCTCGTCGCTGTATGCCCATGAACGGCTGATCCAGATGTTCGCACCCACACCCTGTTCGGTGTAGTATTCCTGCGCTCTGGCCCCGGAACGGGCGCCATAGACTATCTCCGGCGGGACGACAACCCGCACCGGCGTGCCGTCGGGAAGAAAGACATTTCCGGAAATCAGCTTGTACACCTTCTCGACAAGGCTCCAGGTGTCCTTCACGTTCTGTTCGTAGGCTCCCGTCCGCCCGTCAACCACGGGTGTCAAGGCTATCGTCGGTATCTTGCCAATGAGCTTCCGGGCTCCCGGCTCCATCTTCCTCGTCGCTGTCTTCAGCCCCGCAAAATCCAGTCCCTTCTCAGCCTTCATCACTCACCTCTCCTGAATTTGAATTTGCCTGAGTCCTGCTAAAAATCACAATCGAATAGTACATCTTGATCCGAACCCCGTTCCGAGGCGGCTCTCCACAAAAAAACCACTAAATCTAGCCCTGCTCGAAAATTAGTCAAGCCACCGAGGAAGGAAAATTCAGCTTGAACGGGCTTAGTGCACGTTCGAATATCCCGAGCGAGTATGATATGGCAATGCCGTAGTTCGTTATCGGGATGCCGAGTTTTCTGCACATCATGATTCTTGACATCAGCATCCTTGGGTTGAATGTGCATCCGCCGCAGTGGATAATCAGCTTGTATCCCGAGATGTCCTCGGGGAAATCATGGCCTTGGGTGAGGGTGAAGTTCAGCTTGCCGCCGACGTACTGAGTCAGCCAGCGGGGGATTTTGACCCTGCCGATGTCCTCCCCGATGGGGTGGTGCGTGCATGCCTCGGCTATAAGCACCTTGTCGCCAGGCTTAAGGTCTTCGATTGCCCTTGCCCCTTCCACGAAGGTCTGCAGGTCACCCTTGTAGCGTGCGAAAAGTATGGAGAAGGAGGTTAGCGGGATGTCTTCCGGGGTATCGGCGGCGACCTTGAGGAAAGCCTGGGAGTCGGTGACCACCAGAGCCGGTTTCTTGCCGCAGCTCGACAGTGCGTCGCGCAGCTCGCGCTCCTTCACAACCATGCAATAGGCATCGTTGTCGAGGACATCCCTTATAGTCTGTACCTGAGGCATGATCAGGCGTCCTTTGGGTGCCTCGAGGTCTATAGGGACAACCAGCATCACCAGCTCCCCGGGGGCGATCAGATCCCCCACGATGCTTGCAGGGGTGAAAAATGAGTCGGGGAGCATCTCGATGAGCTTGTCCCTGAAGCTCTCCATCCCTGTCCCCTCCAGAGCCGAGACAGTGATATGAGGCACTGCGTCCTTGGCGAGCTGGTCGATAATCTCCTCCCCGGGCTCCCCAAGGTCAGACTTGTTGAACACGACCATCAGCGGTGTGCCACGCTTCATGAACTCCTCGACCAAAGCCAGCTCGAAACTGCCGAAAACCTTGGTTTCAGTCACAATCACGGCTATGTCTGCGCGGTCGAATATCTTGCGGGTCTTTTCGACTCTTTTTGTCCCGAGCGCGCCGGTGTCGTCTATCCCGGCCGTGTCTATCAGGAGCACCGGCCCGAGGGGAAGCATCTCCATCGCCTTCTCCACCGGATCGGTGGTCGTCCCAGGGACATCCGAGACCACTGACACATCCTGCCGCGTCACAGCGTTCACAAACGTGGACTTCCCGGAATTACGCCTCCCGAATATCCCGATCTGAACCCTTAACCCTTTGGGTGTCTTTTCCATCTCAACTCCAAAATAAGAAAGACGCTAATCTATCCTGTGTACAGGTGATTGCAACTCGATACTTGGGGTCGGATCTATGATTTGACAATAAGCGACCTCGAGCGTTCCTAAGGTGGCAGGAGCATCCTGCTCGCGTGTATGTATGTATTGGCATGTATTGGCGAGCCGATGGTACTTCCCAATACAGGCGCTAACCACCAATGGGGCACTGCCGAAACCGGTTCACGGTTCACGGTTCACGGTTCACGGTTCACGGTTCACGGTTCACCGTTCACGGTTCACGGTTCACGGTTGTTGGTTTTCCTGAAACCTGAAACCTGAAACCTGAAACCTCAGCTATCATTACCTCCGGGAAGTTAAAGCGGCACCATATTTAGAAGAATGAAGGGATTCCAATCTGTCTGTTTCGGATAACGAGAGCGGGGACGATAGCGGTTGACGACTCGAGTTTACTCGTAATTTGTTCTCGTCGCCGCTCTCCTCAACCGACTGCCGGTGCCACCTTCATTTCCCGGTGAGCCTCACAATTTCCAGGCTATTTCTTCTTGCGGGAACAAGAAGTCTGAGCCTGTTCATGGTTCACGCGGAGTTTTGAAATTGGCTCACTTATCTTTACGGCCTCCTTTTCGGATTCGCCTGCCAATGTCTTTGGTGCAAAAGCTATTGTCTTCTTGAAACCATCGTTGAGGAATGTAGATTACCCCTGTTCCGCTGCGGCTGTTCCGCAGTCCTGTGCGTCAGTTAGGAGGAGATGTTCATGTGGCAGTATCTGGCGAAGCGCTCTACAATGGCGCTGGTGACGCTTGTCGTCATCATGCTGGTGAGTTATCTTCTTCTCCGTCTTGCTCCGGGAGACCCTACAAAAAGCACTTTTCTTGGCGAGTCAAGCGGTGCTGATGGATTGTCCGCCGAGAGGGGAGCCTTCGCCAGAAATACCGCACTCGAGAAGAAGCTTCATCTGGACAAGCCCGTAATCGTGGGTTTCATGCTTTGGCTCGGGAATGTCGTGACATCATTCGACCTTGGCGATTCGGCTTCGGTTGACAAGGGCAGACCCGTGGCAAACCTGATCATGGAAAGACTTCCAGTCACTGTCTCGCTTAATATCTGGGCTGTCGCCGTAATCTACCTTCTTGCCATACCTATCGGGATACATTCCGCCTTGACGAAAAACAAAGTCCTGGATCAGACTGTCACCTTTGTGCTTTTCCTTCTCTACTCTCTGATGAGTTTTTGGGTCGCTCTGCTGCTGCAAGCCACTCTCTGCGAGGGCGGGCGT
The DNA here is from genome assembly GCA_016930955.1 of Victivallales bacterium. Classification (GTDB taxonomy): domain Bacteria; phylum Verrucomicrobiota; class Lentisphaeria; order Victivallales; family JAADHT01; genus JAFGFR01. The sequence goes on from JAFGFR010000202.1 coordinate 6,589, forward strand.
TTCCCTATCTTCCCGCTCACGGGCTTACAGCCAGAGACGACATGGGGCAAGTCCATATGGCAGATACTCCTTGATACCTCGATGCACTACGTGCTGCCTGTTTTTTGTTTGAGCTATGCTGGGTTCGCAGGCCTTTCCAGGTATGCCAGGGCAGGAATGCTCGAAGTTATCAAACAGGACTACATAAGGACGGCGATCGCCAAAGGCCTGCCGGAGCATGTCGTGATTCTTAAGCACGCCTTAAGGAATGCGATGATAATTCTTGTGACCTTGTTTGCCGGCATCCTCCCCGGCCTGGTCTCGGGAAGCATCATTGTCGAGTTCATATTTAACATCCCCGGGATGGGGACGCTGTCCATGGAGGCTCTTGGCAGCAGGGACATCCCGTTGCTCATGGCGCTTTTCGGTTTCGGCGGCTTCCTCACTTTGGCCGGCATAATGGTCTCGGATTTCCTTTATGTTTTGGTTGACCCGAGAATATCGTTCAAAGCAAGGTGAAAAGGTGAAGACGACTCTTCGATGCACGGGCTGTGGCGAGATTTTTGAGACGGAGGACACGGTTGCCTTGAACGGTCTGCCACCGTGCTCCGACTGCGGTGCGCCCCTGACAGTGCCAGGGCATCTGGAAATAGGCTGCTGCAGTTGCGAATTTCGCAAATCAGTCGTTGATGTCGACTGCAATGAATATCCCCAATGCCCCGAATGCGACTGGCAGGTTGTGGTGTTAAAGCAGGACTACCGTGGTGCAGACAGTCCGGCAGATGATGTCCGGGAGGAGTTGTTGGAGACTGATGGCTCCGGTATAGAGGAATTGCAGGAGGAGGATCCGGCAAATTCACCGGGAGAGACTGAGGAAATTGCTGAGGCTCTGGAACCGGAGGCACCCCCTTGCGACATCGGGGAGACGATCCCATTGGAGAAACTCAAGGGCAAGGATGCCAAGCAAGCGCTCGAGCTCCAGGCATCCCCCAATCCATGGGAGGAAGACCCTTCAGAGTACAAGAAAACCACAGGGATATCGTCCAAGACTTTCGGCAAGTACAAGATAATCGAGGAGATTGCCCGGGGCGGCATGGGCATAGTTTACAAGGTGAACGACGATGAGCTTGGCAGGGCGCTTGCGCTAAAGGTTTTGATCGCCGGCGAGGATGCCTCCGAGGACTTGCTGAAGAGGTTCATGAGGGAGGCTCGATCCGCGGCACAACTTAACCACCCTAATGTGATCCCGATACATGATGTGGGGCAAATACATGGGCAGTACTACTTCACGATGGATTTTATCGCCGGCCCATCCTTCGACAAGATCATCGCGGGGAAATGGATGACCCACGATGAGATTCTGACCCACATACGCAACATCGCCTCGGCTCTTTCCGTCGCGCATGAGTCGGGGATTGTGCACAGGGATATCAAGCCCGCAAACATAATGTATGACGTGCAGAACAAGAGGGCTCTGCTCACAGACTTCGGGCTTGCCAAGGATCTTGACAGCAACACCATGCTCTCGATGACCGGGATGATGATGGGTTCACCGGCGTACATGAGTCCGGAGCAGGCCAGGGGCCTCATCCACGACATAGATGCCAGGTCAGACATCTATAGCATTGGTATCGTGCTTTTTGAGGCAGTCACCGGGGAGCAGCCTTTTCAAGGGAACACAGTTGTGGAAACTGTCAGGAAGGTCGTGTTTGACGACCCTGTTCCGCCGAGGAAACTTGCCCCGGAAAACGTGAGCAAGGATTTGGAGAACATCATCCTCAAATGCATGGAGAAGGAGCCTGAGAACCGCTATCAGAGCATGACGGAGCTGGTTGCCGACCTCGACGCATGCCTGCATGGCACGAAGGTTGCGGCAAAGTCTCAGCCGGTCTTCCGTTCGGCATGGCGGAAACTGCGCAAGAAGCCGGTGGTGCTTGGCACGGTCATGGCTGCGCCGTTCGCGCTTGCCGGGGCGCTTGTGCTGTGCTGGTATCTGTTTTTTGCAGCGGGCTTCATCGACGACGCCGAGATCGAGATCAAGAGCGACCGTCCGGAGAGGCAGGTGTCGATACTGACCCAGATATCGGCGAGATATAAGGACGGCAAGCTGTCATCGGAGAAGGACAGGAATAAACTTTCCCCGCTTCTGATTTATTGTCTTGACTCCAGCGATGACAAGGTTGTAGCCAAGGCTTGTTTGCTTGTCGAGCAGATAGGCGACATGGGCTCAGTGAAGTCACTTTCCGAGGCTCTGTCCGACAGGTCGCGGTCGGAAAGGAACCGTTTGTCTGTCCTTGCGGCCTTGCGCTCGGTCGGTTCGCTGGAGGGAGCCGACAACAAACCCGCGGGCGAGTCTTTGCTGCAGGTCGCCGAGAACAAGGGAGAGCCCAGGGATCTTCGCATAGGCGCTGTCCGCGCTCTGGCCGATGTGTGGGTGCCCGAGGCAATGGCAAAACTGATCAAGATGGCGACAGACACCCAGGAGAGTCCCGATCTCCGAGCGGCGGCCTTGGGCACCTGCGGGACAAAAATCTCCCTCGCATCGCCGGAAATGAACACGATCATCAGGCTTTACGGTGACTCCGAGGAGCAGGTGAGCTCCGCGGCCAGGGCGGCGCTTCAAACATCCCGCGACAAGACCAGCATATTTGATCTGTACGGCATAAAGGACAAGGCCGCCTCGGTGACATCCCAGCTCGGGAATGTAATGGCGGCACATGCCCAGCATCAGCAACGTCTGATGGAGATGACCCGCGAGATAGACGGCCCCGAGGTCAAGCAGGAAAGACCTGTGGAGACGATAGGTGTCCGGCTGAAGGATCCCTCGGTCGATGTCAGGATCGCCGCGGCATACGATCTGGGTCAGCTAGGGGAAGGGGAGGCGGTCCCCTTGCTTACCGCCGCGTTGAAGGACCAGGATCCGGATTTTGTCGGAGTCTGCGCACGCTCGATAGTCCTGCTGTCGGACAGGCGCAAGCCTGAAATTGCCGAAATTGCCACACTTCTTTCAGACACCCGTCCGCACGTCCGGGAAGAAGCTGTATTCATAATTGCCGGCATCGGCGAACCTTCCGGATACGATTCAGTCTTCTCGATCGCACAAGGCGAGACTAACATGAGGGTGATCCGCAGAATCGCCGAGATGCTTCCCCTGACAGACCCCCACAAGGCACTCCCGCTCCTGAAAAATCTGCTCCAAAAAACCGAGAAAACCAGCTTGCCTGCAGCTCTACAGTGCATCCGGTCAATGGCCACCTTCGGAGAAAACGCCGCACCATTTATGATCCAATCCCTCGACTCCTCAAACCAGAACATCAGGGCAGAAGTTCTTGAATGCCTGAGGGAAATCAGCGGAAGGGACTATGGCGACGACAGCGCAAAATGGAGAAAGTGGGCCGAGTCCACCGTCCAGGGCGGAATATAAGTCTTCCGCACTTGCTTTATCCGCAGGGGTGTATTATTTTTGCAGGACGCATTTTAAGCCAATGTAGCTCAGTCGGTAGAGCAGGTCATTCGTAATGATCAGGTCACCGGTTCGACCCCGGTCATTGGCTCCAGCCTCAGATATCCTTGCCTCGAGGAAGTTGAAGTGGCACCATATTTAGAAGAATGAAGGGATTCCAATCTGTCTGTCTCGGATAACGAGAGCGGCGACGATAGCGGTTGACGATTCGAATTTACTCGTAATC
>JAFGFR010000203.1 GCA_016930955.1 Victivallales bacterium
CAAAACTCCGCGTGAACCGCGTTGGGAGCGCAGGCGCGGCAGACGGTGCGGCGAAATGGCTGGTGCATACCCGAAGCTGTCTGTGCCCGCCATTTCGCCGTGGCGTATGCTGTGTTTCCGCCCCGACCCTTTGGTCGGCAAGCTCTTTTGGCGCTAATGCCACGCCTGAGCGGTCGGGACAGACCCTACAGGTATGCCCGCTCCCGCATTGGCGTGACCTCGCGTCCGAAACAGCAAGCCGCGCGGCCACGGGTAGTTTTGAAATTGGCTCTGTATGCTACATTTTGGATCGTTTCCCCTCGCTGACAGAGACGTTTGTCAGGCGTGAGATCATCGCATTGAAGGATGCTGGGCTGGACGTTGTCGTGGTCTCGCTGAATAAGGGTGACATGGTTGGTATGGGTACCGACGGGATAATTGTCGAGAGGGTTGACCGGAGAGGTTTCTTGCGGAGTTCGCAGATTCTGCTGCGATGGCTGGCGAGATGTCCGAAGGTGTTCTTAAAACGCGCATGCATGATCCCGGGAGACTTGCTCGCATCCCCCAGATTCGCGTACCACCGCATTAAGGGCCTTCTAAACGCCGTGCATGTCGCTGATTCGGCGCTTGGCCGTATCGGGCATGTGCATGCGCATTTCGCATATGTCAGCGCGGACGCGGCGGTTTGTCTTGCGGAGCTTCTTGGATGCAGATGGAGTGTGTCTGCACATGCATGGGACATATTCACATTTCCCGGTCGGATACTGCGGAGGCGCCTGCGGGACGCCGACGCGGTATTTGTCTGCTCGATGCACGCCCAGGAGGTGTTGGAGGGATATGGAATAAAAAACACCACCCTGATGCGCCATGGCATCAGTAAGGAGGATATGCTTTCGGGCAGCTCGACACTGGGGGACTATGTGCTGTCTGTGGGGAGACTCGAGGAAAAGAAGGGCTTCTCTGTACTTCTTGATGCTCTTGCGTTGCTTTCGGGATCCGGGATCAAATTAAGTGCTAAGATAGTCGGGGAAGGGCCAGGCCGGGCAGCATTGGAACGCAGGGTTGGCGAGCTCGGGCTGGAGAATGTTGTGGAGCTGACGGGAAGCCTTGGGCATGACGAGGTCTTGGGGCTAATGCGTGGTTCGCTGCTTCTGGCACACAGCGGGATAGTCGCTGCCGACGGCGACCGCGACGGGATACCGAATGTTGTGGTTGAGGCCATGGGTCTCGGCAAAGCCGTTGTCGCCAGTGCTGTCGGCGGGGTTCCAGAGGTGATTGACGACGGCATTGAAGGGCTGCTCTGTAAGTCGGGATCAGCGGAGAGCCTCGCCGCAGCAATGGCGAGATTGGCAAAAGACAGAAGCCTTGCCGCCGAAGTTGGGGCGAAGGCTCGCGAACGCGTCCGCAAAGATTTCGACACCAGCAAAAACATCAAGCCGCTTCTACATTATCTGGGAAGGTGTTGCAAGAGGACTTTGGGGGTCGGCGACGAGGGAGAGAAAAACAGGTAGCAGATGGAAACTGGCTCTTACGACAAAGGGATCATCAAAGCCGGGATGGCGGTCTTCCTGGCGCATCTCGTTTTCAAGGCGGTGGGTTTTGTGCAGTTTTTTGTTGTCGGCGGGCTTACCGAGACTGTGCAGTGGGAATGCCTCTATGGCTTCGCCTTCGACGGTGTGATATTCAGTCTTTTCCTTGTCGGCGAGGAGATGATAGGGCCCGCATTCCTTCCGTTGTTCGTCGAGGAGAAGGAGAAAAAATCCGAACAAACTGCATGGAGCCTGGCCAACACTCTTCTGAGCTGTCAGATGCTGCTGCTTTTTTTGGTTATGTCACTTCTGATGGTCTTTCCGGAGGAGCTTGCCGGGATAGTGACATATTTCGATTCCGACACGAAGAGCGACAACTTTGATCTTGCCGTCAAGGGAGTCAGGGCGATGGCGCCGGCACTGTTGTGTTTTTCTCTGGGCTCAACAACGTACATGCTGCTCAACGGCTACAAAAAGTTCTTTCTCGCGGCATTCGGCGATGCCGTCTGGAAAGCATTTGTCCTTGTCAGCGTGGTCGCCGGGGTATATGTTTTCGATGCCGGATGGAAGGCGTTGGTAGTCGGGATCGTCGTCGGCAGTGTGTTGAAGCTTCTGACGCACCTCATCGGACTCGGGGGGCGTCTTCGGCACCTAAAGCTTTCATTCGACCTGCGCAACCCTGCATTCAGGACGATGCTTTGGCTTATGCTTCCGCTGCTGCTGGGCGTGCTTTTCGCGAAATGCAGGGATTTCTACAACAACATAACGGTTCTGAGCTCATTGGAGGCCGACGGCCTGATCAAGGCCAACGCCTACGGGAGGAAGCTATTTCAGGCCATCGGGATGATCGTGCCCTATGCCCTGTCTATCGCGATGTTCCCTTTTTTCTGCGATCTGGTTTCCAGGGGTGACAAGGATAAGCTTGGGGAGATTATCACCCGCTCGGGAAGGATGCTGCTCAGCGTGTTCGTGCCGCTGGCGATTTTCTGCGTCGTCCTCTCGCCCGAGCTGGTGAAGCTGCTGGTGATAGGGCAGTTCTCCGCCGAGGATGCCAGGCTGGCAGGGATATCAATGGCCTGCTACACGCTGGTGCTCCCGGCATACGGGCTGGAGATGTTCCTCATGCAGGCTTTTTTCGCGAAAAAAAAGATATATCTGGCAATTTTCGCGGGCATTGTTTTCTCCGCTTTGTCGGTTGCAATCAGCTATGTCGGAGTGATACAACTTGATGTCGGGGGCGAGGCGGCGCTGATGACGGTCTCATTGGGTTATGTTGTGAGCAGATACCTCAAGACTGCTGCTTTGCTGTTGATTTTGAAGCGTTCGGTGCCGATGTTCCAGGTGCTCGACACCTGCGCGTTCCTTGTACGCCTGTGCATTGTAGGGGTACTCTGCGCCGCGAGCGCGGGAGTGGTTTTCGCGGCTCTCGATACGTTGCCGTCTTTTGCCGTGGGCAGGTTGTGGCTTGTCTTCAGGGTCGGATTCGGCACCGTGGCCGGCATGGGGGCATTTTTCGCGGGCATCTGGGCGCTGAGGATAGAAGAGGTCGGGGAAATGCGCGACTGGACGCTGAGGAAGCTTGCCTCAGGCCTGAGGAAACGACTCTGATGATTTTCGAGCCAATTGCAAGACTACCCGTGAACAAGCTCCTGTGTGTCCATGAGTCTCAGGATTTTAGGGAAATTTTCCTTGCCGGTAAGCCATTTCGTCATTTTTTTCACGTGCAGCAGGCTGAAGAATGGTGAGTGGTAGAAAGTATGATCTATGATCCTGACGGCGGAGGCGGCGCAATGAGGAGATATCTCTTGCAGACCTTTCGATTCGGCGTACAGCGAGGCGCATGCCACGATCATCGGGTATGCCAGGAGCAGATGCCGCATCCCCTCCTCGAATGTCAAAGACAAGCCGGGGTTGCCACAGAAATGCAATGACTCCAACTGGACTGCCATGTACCTTTTCAGGACAATTTCGGTTTGCGTTTCTATTTTGGTCTTCGCCATGGAGTTCAAAGGCCCCAGCCCTTTAGTGTCGGGATAGTCCGCGCCGAGGTCCCGAAGAGAACCCTTATCGAGAATAAACTTCAGTATCGCCCATGCCCTCCTCAGCCTGCCGGAGATGAAGCTCCCGGAAAGAAGCACCTCCTCGTCAACCCTGGCAAAGCCACTGAGGATATAGTTGAAGACCATGTTTAGCAGCTTGTCTGGCCTTGCTGCGGACAGTACTGTAAACTCCAGATCCTCACGGTGATCCCTTATGTACCTGACAGAGTCTTTCTCGAACTCGAGCTGGGGGTGAATGATGTCTTGCCTGTTCGCCGGGTCAACATGGAAATCCAGAAGCCGCGCAGTAAAGTTCAGTTTGGCTCCCATGGATATGTCCCGCTCGAAAAGTATGGCCTTGTATGCTTCGGCGACACTTCTGAGCGCCTTGGTTGAAGTATTGAAGGATTTACTGTAAGTCGCCTTCGATCGCCTTCCTCCCTTGTCCAGCTCTGACGCGAAATCCCTCATCTGCCCCAAATGCCCGCAAAGCGGCTTGCCCCGATTCTCGGAAACGGCGACGCAGTCAAAGCGCAGAGATGCCGACGCACTGCCGTCGTCCCATTTGAGGATGTGGAAGGGGTACAGCCTGCATGCCAGAGCCTTCACTTTCTCTCCGTGGTGCTTATGAATGGCACACAGCCCGTCGCCGCCCAAAAAAACGCATCTGCTGCCGATTTTCTTTATCAAAAAAATTTTTCCCCTCCTGTCAGAGGGAGTGAAATATTTTCGCGCCGTGAAATCGAATCCGGGGATGTCCAGACTCTCGATCCTCCGCTTCTCCTCTGCAGTGACGGGAATATCCCACATCGTGCAACATTTACCGCATCCGATGCATTCCCATGACTGGTCGTCATGGCAGTGGAAGGTCGCCTTAAGAAAACTCTCTTGAGTCCTGGGAATTTTTTTTCGGGATTTTTTCTTCATCATTGCCGCGCAGCGGTCAATTCTTGGCCTTGGCAGTAATGCTGATAAGCCTTGTCCCTGTGAGGTAGCCCTGAAGCGAGCGGCACGCCGGGTTGATAAGGACCATCGGAGGAGTTATCGGAGCAAACAGCAGAGAAAGCAGTGCATAGGCGAAAGTCCTGGCCGGAAGCGCCTCGGCATCATGCCCCTTGACTATTATCAGCCCGAAATACCACATCCCGCAGGTTTGGGCATAGATTCCAAGACTTATGCCATAGTACAAGAGTACACCGAGCACGAAGACCGCGAAGATGGAATTGAACTCTTTTCTCAGGGTGTTTGGCGGTGGGAACTCTGCTTTTTTCTCCGGCTCCGGTTCCGGCTCGGCCGACTCGACCTCAGGTTCTGGAGACGGTTGCCGTGAAGCAGCCGGTTTGGGCACTGTAGGGCTGCCTTCCGATCTCAAGGCCTCCTGGATCCCATCGGCATCCAGTATCTCTATCACCTCGCCCTCGCCGCCAGACAAATCTCCCCCCGTCCCTTGAAACTCGGACATCGCTGCGATATTCGCAAACCCAGCCGTGGTCTCAACCGTGACCCATGTGCCAGTCGATATCACCAGGGAGAAAAAAAGACACAGCCCGAAACAGGCAACTATGACGGCATCAATGAGGAAAGCTCCAATCCGTTGAAAAACCCCCGCGGGCCTAGGCGTATATTTCTGGCGGAAGGCTGTCTTCTTATCCTCCTCCTCGGGAAGATCGTGCTTCTCGGTTTTGCCCGCGAGAAAACTCAACAGCTTGCCTTTCAGACCTGATGACTCCTCCTCCTCGCGTATCTCCTGCTGATTGAAAGAATCCTGAAGAAACTCAAGCTTGCCGGCATCGTTCCACTTCATCATCAACGCATTGCGAACTTTCGAGTCCTTGAAAACCCTGCCGTGCTCAACCCATTTCGCGAGGGTCTCCGCGTCCACCGGGCCATACTCCTTCCCGTCCTTACCTAGAACTATGTACTTCATCAGAGATGCCTGCCTGCTATCTTTATCATCGCGCCTCGACTCCTCGTTAACCTACATTCTTCCTGGCCTGATGCAACACTGCTGAATCAAATTCCACCGAAATAATTCGCTTATCACACGGATTGGAGGCTTGGCATTGTTTGCACAAACGTGCTTTCCTGTGTATTGTTATGGATTTTAATTTTCATGGGTCATGCCGGATGCGCACACACGATTTCAACTATGATCTGCCGGGGGAGCTTATCGCCCAATACCCTGCCGACAGTCGCGCAGACGCAAGGATGCTCGTCCTCCACAAACTGTCGGGGAAGTGCGAAATCCGCAGATTCACGGACATTATTGACTTTTTTGGGGAGGGCGACTGTGTCGTCGTAAACGACACGAAAGTCTTCAAGGGGAGGCTTCTCGGTGTGAAGCAGGATGGAGGAGGCAGGGTGGAGATACTGCTCGTGAGTCCTTCCGGCACCACGCAAAGCTGTCTGGAGTGGGACTGCCTGATGCGCCCTGGAAGGAGGCTCAGGGAAGGCTCCGTCGTGAGGCTGCTGCCCCCACCCGCAGCAAGCAATGCTGTGGCGGATGATCAGACGCTGTCCCCGAATGCAACGCCTGCTGCAGTTGTTTTGGGCAAGAATTCTGACGGGATGTTCAGGGTCGCCTTGGAGGGTGCGGATTTTGAGACCATCGAGAGGTTCTTCGGGCATACCCCGCTGCCTCCATATATCAGGCGTCCTGCAGAGAAATCAGACGAGATTCGTTACCAGACGGTTTTCGCGTCACGCACCGGCTCGGTCGCTGCCCCTACAGCCGGGCTCCATTTCACGCCGGAGATCATCGGAGCGCTGAAGGACAAGGGTGTCGTCATGGCGGAGCTGACCCTTCACGTCGGGCCTGGGACTTTCCAGCCGGTGTCATCGGAGGAGATCGAGGACCACAAAATGCACCGTGAGCAATATCGTCTTCCGGAGGATGCCGCGGTAAAAATCAACAATGCCCGTGCGGCAAATAGGCGCGTGCTTGCCGTCGGGACTACATCGGCCAGGGTGCTCGAGACCTGCTCGGACATGTCTGGGAAGCTGCAGCCGGGTTCGGGTTCCACAGACATATTCATCCATCCCCCGATGAAGCCCAAGGTGGCCGACGCCATCCTGACCAACTTCCATCTCCCCAGAAGCACTCTGCTCATGCTCGTGGCGACCTTCGCCACAACTGAATTTGTCCTGAATGCATACGATACCGCCATAGCCGGCAGACTTAGATTCTACAGCTATGGCGATTGCATGCTGATAATATGAACAAGGCTGAAACAATGTACAACTGCGAGAATTCAACACCCGGTGCCTGCAGGGAGCTGCAGGTCGAGTTGCCCCCCGGATTCAGTGGACAGGATATCAGGGGACTGCTGGCAGAGAGACATCCCGGGAAGGACCTCCAATTCGTAATCCTCAGGCAGAGCCTCGACTGCCGCAAGAAAAGACATCCGAGATGGGTACTCAATCTGGCAATATCTGAAGGCACTCCTTTATCGAGGTCTCGAATCTATCCCTCTCTGGAGATACCGAGGTCGAGAAAGAATAAAAAAGCCGTTGTCGTGGGTTGTGGGCCGGCGGGGTTCTTCGCGGCATTAGCAATGGCCTCCGCAGGACTCGATACCACAATTGTGGAGCAGGGTGCAAAAGTTGAGGCAAGGGCAAGGAAGATCAAGGCCTTCGAGTCTGGCGGCTCGTTCGACCCGAATGCGAACTACGCGTTCGGCGAGGGTGGTGCCGGCGCGTTCTCCGACGGCAAACTCACATCGAGGACAAAAAAAATCTCTCCCGAGCGAGAGTTCCTGCTGTCAACCCTCGTGGATGCCGGCGCGCCAGAGGAGATACTTCGCCTTGCTCACCCGCATATAGGAAGCAACATCCTCAGGAAGGTGATAGGGAATTTACGTGCCAAATTCCTCGATCTGGGCGGGAACATTCTTTTTGATACGGTTTTCGAGGGTTTCTCCCATCGTTCCGGCCGTGCCGTCGAGGCCATCACGACCGCCGGCGCCCTCCAGGCGGATGTCATCGTAATTGCCTGCGGCCTAAACTCCTACCAGACGTACAGGAAGCTTTTCTCGATCGGCATACCCTTCAGGGTCAAGCCATTCGCCATGGGTTTCCGCATCGAGCACCCGCAAAGCCTCATCAACAAGGCGCAGTGGGGGGCAGAGGAAATCCCCGGGCTGAAGGCCGCTGAATACCGATTGGCGTTCAAGGCCGAAGGGCTTCTCCCGGTTTACACTTTCTGCATGTGCCCCGGAGGGCAGGTAGTCCCCGCCGCTCCGTCGCCAGATGTCAATATCGTCAACGGAATGAGCTCGTACGCAAGAGACGGCAAGTTCGCCAACGCAGGGATAGTCGCGGCTATGAATCCCGCCGTGCTCGCGGACTCGGGAAATCCCTCTCCCGTTGATGCGCTGGATGCCCTGGAGAGATACGAGCGTGCTTTTTTCGAGCGCTCTCAGGGATTCGCCGCGCCATCCTGCACTGCGGGCGACTTCCTCGAAAGGAGACACTCCGGCAAAGTGCCTGAAACCAGCTACCCGCTGGGGCTCCTGCTGGCACCGCTGTGGGATATGCTGCCACAACCTGTCACAAACTCCATTGCGGCCGCCATAAGCCGCTTCGACAAACAGTTGCGTGGCTTCGGCCAAG
>JAFGFR010000204.1 GCA_016930955.1 Victivallales bacterium
ACCGTTATTTTAATGAGGTACGGACGCAACGGGCGCTCCGGGTCAAACTGCGAGATGTTGCGGTAGAATCTTATGAAGGTATCCTGAGTCACGTCTGCGGCATCCGCACTGTTGCGGGTGATGCCGTAGGCACAGTTGTACACCCTTTGCTGGTGCCTCGCGATAAGATCCTCGAATTTATCCATGTCCCCCGCCAGCACCCTGCACACGAGTTTTCTGTCTTCCAAATCGTCAGAGCCAATCTGTCCGTCCATAACAAAGAATTCCCTTCTGTTTCTTCTTTCACAGCAATATACTCCCATGTGGTGAAAAAAGTTACTCCGTTTCGGCATAAATCTTAAATTTCCATCCGTCAACAGGCCAAATTGGCTCAAATGATACAAACTGCCGCGAAAAAGGATTGTAATCTGCTTGTCAAGGGCTAGATTACGCCGATTGCACCGGGGATTTTCCTGGTGATGCGGATGAATTTAGAAAACGGGGTTTAATATGCCGATATTCAAATTGTCAGACCGTAAGGACAAGAGCGAAAGGGTCGTTTCAGGTATAAGACTTGGTGAATCCAAGTACATAGACCCAAATACGGCGAAGATAGAGGTCAAGAGTCTGAAGAGGGAGGAGGCTGAGCCGATTGTCCAGGGTGCTCTGGAAGAGGAGACTCCTCCGGAGGTCATTTCCCTGCCGGATGAAGTCAACCCGGTCCAATCCGTCCCCGCTACACCAGAGACTGAGCGGCAAAAGCCAGACACGGCCGAATCGCCTCTATCGCCCGAAGCGAAAAAAGGTGCCCCGGGAATCGGGGCAATGCCTTTCGGCAAGAAGCCGATGATGCCGATGGGCAGGAGACCTGTGCCTTCTTCTGGCCCTTCCGGACTAAAAAGACCGATGATGCCCCCGGGCGGACGCACGCCGTTCCCTCAAATCGGCAGGCCAAAACCAATGCCCCCCGCAGGGATTGATATCAAGCCGTCGGAAACGACCACAGATGTCAAAGACGAAAACCCGGATGTCTTGACTCCGCCTCCGGCGGAAGCTAAAGAACAAGCTGCCCTGCCGAACGCATACTCCACCCCGGCTCCTCTGCCGGGGAAAATACCCGAAGCGCCACAACCAACACCTCCTCCACCGTCCCCAGGAGCCACCGTGGCATCGGGACCCGAGGCGGAAAAACTGCAACTTCCAAAACCAGGCGAGCCGGCAATCAATCCAGAACTCCCTGAGGACGAAGGAATTTTGAAGCTGCCTACTCCATCTGCCGCAAGCGAGAAGAAGCCTGAAGAGCCTAAACCATCAGAAACGCCTGCCGCAACGCCAGAGGCGAAAAAGCCTCAACCCACATTTGGGAAGATGCCGCCGGACAAAAAACCATTGAGCCCTCTGGGGATGGGCGGGAAAATGCCGCTCGGCAAAAAGCCTCTAGGTGCGTTTGGGAGCAAATTTTCCGGCGTTAGACCGCCGCTCTCCCAGATAGGCAAACCTAAACCCATGCCCTCCGCCCCCGGCGGGGCAGAGACCAGGCCGACGGAAAAGGCTCAAGGGCAAGAGGCTGAAAAATCTGGAATTGATAAAAATAATACCCCTCCAGTCACTGCAGTTCGCCCCGGGTCAACGGTGTCACAGACACTGCCTGACCTGAAGGTTCCAGATCCAACCGCAACCGCCGCGAAAAAACTCGAGAAGCCAGATGAGCCCACTGCGACGAAGGCGACAGACCCGTTGAAGCCACAGCCCGGGTCGACCGCCAGCGAAAAAACAGACGACGCGATTACAACCCTTGGAACGCCATCCCCCCTTCCAGCAGCACCTGCAGGCACCAGTCAAAAACCAGTTCCGAGAATCAGGCCGGCGGGATCCTCTGGAGCCAGACCGGCAATGCCTTTTGCAAGGAAACCCATGCTTCCCGGCGGAGGCAGACAAATCGGATTCAGGCCTCCAGGCCGGCCAACGCCCACTGCTCAAAAAACAAGCGATGAAGACGACAACCTCATTGCGCCAACCACAGTCCTGCCCGCAAATGAAAGGGCAGACAAGCTGATGGAAATATCCGCAAAACCCAAGGACTCATCCCTGTACTGTTTTGTGAAAATCGCCGGGACATGGAAAAGGAAACACTTCCTGCCAGCTCAAAGAGGCGTGAGGATCGGAGGTGCCTCATCGATCAACGAGATAACACTCAACGACAACAGCCTGGACAACGAGCAGGCGGTAATGGTAAAGGCCGTGGACAAATGGGTTGTCATGGATATCGGATCGAAGGACATGATGCGTGTCGACGGCACTCCATCGAGACAGGTGTGCCTGTCTCCGAATCTCCCTTACGTCCTGCAGCTCGGCTCGGACTCCGTGGTGGTTTTTCTTGCCGACGCGAACGGAGAGGCACCCGAGCTGATACCCCCTGAAAAGAAGCCCGGCACCCCTCCGGGGGCACCGCAGCTAAGCAAACTCAAATTCGGCGAGAAGGAGTTTCCGGTATTCATACCCGACAAGCTGCCGGCCGGCGAGGATAAAGAAATCAAAAACCTCGGATCACCCTGCTTCACCATGACACCGACAAACGACCCTGACAATGTGCTGCAGACACTCAAAATCCCCGCCGGAAGCCCCCCAATGCTGGTGGGACGCTCAAGCAAGTTGTCACAGCTGCTCGTTCCAGACAAGAATGTCTCCAGAAGACACGCCGAGATATCAATCTCTGGGAAATCCCTCACTGTCAAAGACTGCGGCACCAGCAACGGCACTTACGTGAATTTCACCGAAATCTCAGGACACGCAGTCGTCAAGGCCGGCGAAACCGTCACTTTCGGAAGCATCCCGTTTATCGTCACATACGAGTAGATGAATGAAACTGGCTCAAGTGAAAACCCCGGCACATCATGCCGGTAAAAAACAAATATAAGGAGTTTGTCATGATCAGGAAGCTGTTGTGCATGTCGTGTCTCTTAGTCAGCGTCAGGGCCTCCGCGGTGCCCAAGGGGCAGCCGACAATGGCTGTCTTGCCGTTCCAGCTCAGTCCCGTCATCGAGACTGTCCAGATAGGCGATCTCGTCGTCAACAGGACACTCGTCGAGAGAGAGTTCTCAAACCACCTCATAGCATTCCTGACCAAGTCGCGCAAGTTCAACATGCTCAGCAGAACGCATATAGAGAGCGTGATAAACGAGAACATGCTGACCGAGTCGGACTGGATCAAGCCCGGCGAGGCCGAGAGAATCGGGAAGCTGCTCGTCGCAGACTACCTCGTCACAGGAGTCATAAACCGCATGGAGTTCCAGGTGATCGAGCAGAACATCCAGATAACTGGGGAAACAACTCCGAGGATAGTGGCGACATTCAAGAGCCAGTTTCAGATAATCGAGTCCCAAAGCGGCAAGATAGTCGCCGCCGACCAGGTACTGAACAGGCTTAAGAGCGCGGACGTGCGCCGCGAGATCCCTGCCTCCGAGCGCAAGGACTGGACTCTCGCCGATTTCCGTGAGCTGCTCTTCGAGCGAAGTGCAACAGAGATGGGCAATGCAATACTCTCGGGTGTCTACCCCGTAAAGATCATCGAGGTAGCCGCTGATTCGGTCGTGCTGAACCGCGGCCAAGGTGTCGGCGTAAATGTCGGAGACATATTTGTGGTCGTGAGCCAGGGCGAGCCCATAGTGGATGTCGACACCGGCGAGACTCTGGGAGGCTCGGAGGAGGAAGTCGGCATGATCGAGATAACATCGGTCGAGGTGAAGTTCAGCAAGGCAAAAATCCTTAAGGGGAAAGAGGCGATACAGTACGGCGATGTATGCAGAATGAAAAAGAAGGAGATCCCGCAGCAGGAGCCGGCATATCCCAGAGCCACCCCGGGATGGTGAGGATGGATGTCTTGTGGACGGCCAAATCCTAGGCATGGAGCCAACTCGGGTTTGCGCATGAATGAGCAATTCACATGCCGCCGTGCGGGACTCACGGGATTCTCAGGCGCATTGTCTGATCACGTGCGGGACAAATGAGCAGCGACTCCTTCTTGTCTGGGCTGGAGATGTTCGGGATCAAGATGGGTCTTGAACAGACACGACGGCTCTTCTCTCTGATGGGGAACCCCGAAAAGAGTCTCCGTTTTATCCACGTCGCCGGCACAAACGGGAAAGGCTCCGTGTGCGCAATGATAGCCGCAGGTCTTTCCGCCGCAGGATTCAAAACTGGATTCTACAGCTCCCCTCATCTCATTTCCCTGAGAGAAAGATTCAGGATTGATGGCAAAGCAATTTCGCAAGCCACGCTGAATATACTCGCCGACAAAGCCGAGAAGGCTGCCATGACTATGAAGGCAGAGGGTGCGAGCCCCACCTACTTCGAGGTGACCACCGCTGTCGCAGCCGCGTATTTCGCAAAAGAAGACGTTGATTTCGCGGTATGGGAGACTGGTATGGGCGGGCGGCTCGATGCCACAAACATCGTGCTGCCGGAGGTCTCGGTCATCACGTCCGTCGGCATGGACCACTGTGACTATCTGGGCTCTTCCTTGCCACTGGTGGCAGCAGAGAAATCCGGCATAATCAAACAAGGAGTCCCTCTTTTCTGCGGCCCCATGGACAATGTTGCTATGGAGGTGATACGTTGCAAAGCGGCAGAAGAAAACACCACCATCTTCCTTCCGCTCGACAATCACTCCGCCGTCACGCACTGCAATGATTACCGACTAAGAAACCAAACGCTTGCCGAGGCCGTGCTGCGACATCTTTCAGAAAAGTTCAAGTTCCCCGCCGACAAAGCATTCCGTGGCATTCCCGGTATGCGTTGGCCGGCGCGCTTCCATATCATGGAGGATGGAGCAATCGTTGACGGCGCGCATAACCCCCAGGGCGGACTCGCACTGGCAAAACTCCTGCAAAAAGAATTCCCGGGCGAAAGGTTCTCGATCATCTTCGCCGCATTTGCCGACAAGGACACCGAAAGCCTGCTGAAAATCCTTGAGCCCCTCGCGGAGCGCTTCATCTTCACGCAAATCAGCGCAAAAAGGCCCTCGGCACCCCCCGGACAACTGGAGACCATCCTCCAAAGTTTCTCGAAAACCCCATCTCTAAAAGCCGTGAATCCAGCCGAAGCTCTCGTTCTCGTGCCCGCACTCCACTCGAGTTCCAGACTCCTCGTCACAGGATCACTCTTCCTCGCCGGCGAAATCCTCAAAATCAAAAACCTCGAAGAGCAAGCTTTGGATATCTACTGAGCCATTCTCGTCGCCGTTCTAGTATGCCGATTTTCCTTTTATATGATGAGCCAATTTCAAAACTACCCGTGGCCGCGCGGCCTGCTATTTTGGATGCGAGGCCACGCCGATGCGGGAGCGGGCATACCTG
>JAFGFR010000205.1 GCA_016930955.1 Victivallales bacterium
AAAACAGCCGCCTCCAGTTCTTCTTCTACACCAAGACCGGCAACGAGGGATATTTCATAAGCATGTTCGGCAACTACTGCGAGCTGGAGAGGATCAGCCAGGATGAGGGACTGAGCTCTTTGGACAGCTTCGATCTTCCAGAGCTCGATGAATGGGCATTGTCGCTGGATGTCTTCGCAAGCAGGCACAGCGGACAGATCATAGTGTCTGTGAACGACAAGATACTCAGCGATATCAAGGATCATGACAAGTTCGCCGGCACAGGCGGCGGTCTGGCTTTCCTAAACATGGCCAGGGGCGACCCTGTGGAGGCGAGGGGTATAAGGATAAGCCCGTGGGACGGCAGGGACCCGCGTCAGGTCCTTGAAGCCGAGCCTATCGAGGGCAAAGACCAGATATTCTTGACAAACCTGGACAGGAGCAGCGGGGAGCTTTTGGGCATTGAAGGGGACAAGGCCAGCTTCAAGTCGGAATTCGGCACCTTCGATATCCCTGTCAAAAGGATAAAAAGGATCGTCACCGACAAGTCAAAACAACGCACGGCAAAAAGAAACAGCGGCGATGTCAGGGCATTCCTCGCGGGAAATGCTGTCGTGACCATCGACATCGAGAGCCTATCAAAAGGAAAACTGTCCGGCAAAAGCGAGAATTTCGGCAAGGCGGAATTCAGCCTCGAATCCCTGGAAAGGCTGGTCTTCGGCATTTATGACCGGAATTTGAATGACCCGGAAAAGCCCGACCAGCACGACAAGGCGGCCTGGGACAGGCTGACCGACCCGGACGGAGGAATCAACATCGACCTGCAGCAAAACCCGCCACCCGAAGAAAAACAACTCCCATAGTCCATTCCCAAACCACCGACTGCTCGCGCAGTTCATAGTCCCCTCGCCTGCCACAAGTCAAAGCGCAACAGGGTTTGCGCAGTCCAAAGATTCGCCCGCTTCCGCAGTCTCATCAACCTAAATGAAGCAGTTAAATCTCAAAAATGACAGCTAACATATTTACATGCAAAACCTTAGGACTAACTTAGCTTTCACCTTTTCGGTTAGAATAATTTTTGAGATTTAACCCTTCGGGTTGCTGCATTATTTAGGATCAAACATCCGGAACATCGTATTTTCTGTATTCATAACGTTCAGCATCAGCGGCTGCGCGAAGTGCCGTCCGCTGATGCTGTTGTTGGCCTCTTGGGGCTACTTGCTTTTCTTGGCCCAACGGGTCTTCATCTTTTTCATCTCCGCATTTGGAGCAATGTTTTTCCCAGGGCATTGATTCTTCTTTTCGTAGAGCCAATTGCCCTGATTGTCTCGGATAACAGGCATGCGCTTGGCGACCGGAGGCGGGACAGCCACTGCGACGGGTTTGTCCGCATACCAGTACGCCACGGATGACATTTCGTTTGCAAGATGGTTGCCGTGCCCGTGCTCGATCGTAACCTTAATCTCTTTTTGGAATCGGACAGGGTTTTCGATGTGCAGCACATAGCTAGTCTGGTAGCCATTGGTGTTGCTCTCATGAATCGACGATCCGTTGCGAAGAAATGCATTGGGCTGCATGCCCCATGCTTGGTTCAGGTAGTCCTCGCTCCCCGTTCCGTGAAGATCAGGGGGCCACTTGTAGCCATCCACCCAGATCATGTCGTCGCCTTCTCCCCACCAGATCCCCTGAAAGTTGGTGACGGACAGGTTGCAACCAACGTAGTGCCCTCTGCCCTTGGTGTCGAGGATCACGTAGTTGTTGTCCCAGGCCAGTTTGCCCTTATTGACAATATTGGCTTCCGGCGTGTTGACGCGAATCTCATGGCCCCAGCCACCGAATGGATTTGCTCTTCTGAATTCGGCGTGGAAGTAGCCTGCGTCAGGCATTAGTTCATCAAGGGTCTCGTAGTCGATGTAAAAGTAATGCCTGTGTGTCTCTGCGCTTTCGTTTATCAGCTCGACGACCGCACGCTCTCCGAATGGCATGCGAGCGTAGCAGTTGAGCGCACAGCCTTGGTTGAAATGATTGTTTCTATTGGTTGACGCAGTGAACAGCAGAGATTCGAAGCTGTTGACGATGTTGTGCCCGAGGCAGAAGAAATCACCAAGAGGGACGAGCACACTTGGTTTCTCGGCGTTGTCCCATGTGATCTTGATCAGACATTCGCGATAGTGATTTCGCTGGGTCATCCAAATGTGCGTGATGGCGCCGGGACCTTTGATGTCAGCCAGCACCTTTGTTTCGCCGGGTTCAATAGACCACGCATCATCGTTTCTTCCGCTTGTGTCCCACGAAGATAACCGGCCACTCCTGCATGGCTGCAATCTCGATAGCTCGTTGATCATGCCTTCTCCTTTGTTTTGTGTTTCTCGGCCAACGTCAGGTAAGGCGCACGGGTTGCCACGTCGCATCGACCCGATGGTTGTGCCCAGTCGTTGGCAGTGTCCGCAGATACGAGTCCAAGGCCCTGCCCAAGTCCTCCACGAACAAGCGTGAAGAGGCTGTTCATGCAGTAAAAATTTTTAATTTTTACTGTCTACACCCTTTCCAATTTTTTACGCGATAGCCTCAAAATAACTTTTTTTGAAAAAATATCAAACGAGATTTTGTTCTTTTTCGCATCTTTTCACTGCCTGCAAAAAGGCATAAATTTTAGACTCAACTCAGCCTCAAAAAAAGTCAGTAAAAAGCAAAAAAGGTCGCGTCCGGAACGCAGAATCAGGTTTTAATAATGATCTTGCCTTGGGTTTCGGCCTGGATGCCATGGTGCAACGGATTATGAAGAAGGCACCGGAACACCTCATGGAGCAAAGGTGGGCAGCCGCCGACGGGTCTGCTACCTGCCGAGCCTCTTCCAGACAGGCTCGATATCAACGATTTTGCCTGTTCTCGCAGACTCGTCAAGGGCCAGCGCCACCACCGCGCTCTCCAGCCCCTCGTCACCGCCGCATTTCGGCGGCTCGTTCAAGGTCATGCTCCGATACAACTCCTTCATGATATAGTCGTCTCCCCCTCCATGTCCATCCCCATGGAAATTCTCCAAAGTACATTCCTCGTCCCCGAACCTGCGGTATCTCAAATCACCACTGTACAGCTCTGCTATCATTGTGCCTTCAGTGCATGAGAAATACATCCGCCGCTCAGGGATCGCGTTCGACATCGTCGCCTGAAACATCACCTTTATCCCGTTGCGGTATTCAAATATCCCCACCTGGTTGTCCATTATGTCCTTGTCGGATGTGAAAGGGGATCCAGATGCATGCGGATCCTCCCATGCCAGAAAGGCCTTGTCGCCGTATTTCTGGCGAAGACATTCGTTTTCGGGGACAAACATGTCGCGACTCCCGAACGATGCCGCCCGGGAAGGTATGCCGCAGCAAAACCAGTTGAGCAAGTCAAGGTCATGGCAACATTTCTCGAGAATATGCGGGCCGGCGTACTGCGTGTGGCGCCGCCAATTTCTCATGATGTACCCCCCGTGACCGGGTGTTATGTTCTCGTTAGCGTCTATGCTGAGTATCTTCCCGAGATCCCCAGACTCGAGCACCTGCTTGACCTTCAGGTACAACGGAGAATAACGCAGAACAAAACCTGTGGCGAACATCAATCCGGATCCGGAATGAGCCTTGTATATAGCCTCGCAATCATCTATTGTCGTCGCCAGAGGCTTTTCTGAAAACACGTTTTTCCCTGCTCCGAACGAATA
>JAFGFR010000206.1 GCA_016930955.1 Victivallales bacterium
CTTCGGGTATGCACCAGCCATTTCGCCGCACCGTCTGCCGCGCCTGCGCTCCCAACGCGGTTCACGCGGAGTTTTGAAACTGGCTCCGTATCACGAGTAAATTCGAATCGTCAACCGCTATCGTCGCCGCCCTCGTTATCCGAAACAGACAGATTGAAATCCCTTCATTCTTCTAAATATGGTGCCACTTTAACTTCCTGGAGGTAATGATGAAGCTAATCCCGCGGGTATGGCCTTATTTGGAATGCTTTAGCCATGCCTCGACGAACTGGTCGAGGTCTCCGTCGAGGACGGCGCCGGTGTTGCCTGTCTCGATGCCGGTGCGCAGATCCTTGACCATCTGGTATGGCTGGAGGACGTATGAGCGAATCTGGTTTCCCCAGCCCATCTCTGTCTTTTCGCCTCGGATCTCATCTGCCTCCTCGCGCTTCTTCTGCTCCTGCAGCTCGAACAGCTTGGCTCTCAGCATCCTCATTGCCGTTGAGCGGTTCTTGTGCTGCGAACGCTCGGCCTGGCAGGCAACGATTGTCCCGGTGGGGATGTGTGTGATCCTGATCGCGCTGTCGGTGGTGTTCACATGCTGCCCGCCTGCACCGCTTGATCGGTAGGTGTCGATTCGCAGATCCTTCTCGTCTATCTCTATCTCGATGTCGTCGTCTATCTCGGGGAAGACATCCACCGATGCAAACGAAGTGTGGCGCCTCGCGTTGCTGTCGAATGGAGATATCCTGACAAGCCTGTGGACACCCGCCTCGGCCTTGCAGTATCCGTATGCGAAGTCTCCGGAAACAAAAAACGTGACGCTTTTGATCCCTGCCTCCTCGCCTGCCTGAGAGTCTATTATCTCGCTGTGGAAGCCGCGTCTCTCGAACCATCTGCGGTACATGCGCATAAGCATTGAAGCCCAGTCGCAGGACTCAGTCCCTCCGGCGCCGGCATGTATGGAGATGTAAGCATTGCTTTTGTCAAATCTGCCTGAGAGGAAGCTCACAAGCTCGAGCTGCGCCAGCTCCTTGGATATTTTCTCCAACTCGGAATCAGCCTCGGCAAGCATGCTTTCGTCCTCAGACTCGATTATCAGTTCTGAAAGGGCATGGAAATCGCCCACGCTTTTCTCGACTTTTCTGAACGGCTCGATGATGTTTCTGCAGGAACTCAATTTTGCCATCAGCTCCTGGGCTTTCTCCTTCTTGTCCCAGAAATCCGGCGCGGACATGGCTGTTTCTATGCCTTCCATCTCGGCCGTGCGCCCGGCAACCCCGAGAAAGCTCTTCAGGCTTGATGTCCTTTCCAGCAACTCATCCGAAACCTCGGCAAGCTCTTCAAAATTCATAAATTTCCCCCAAATCCCCCCGGCTAAACGCCACCGTCACCCGCCGAGGTACGAGGCCGGGTGCATGGACCGGTTGGGACTCCCTATTTGTTTTCACGCAGAGGCGCTGAGACGCAGAGAGGAGGATCATTCTTCGAGGCCGTTTACGCAGCGCACGATCTCGCGATTCACGCGCGAAGACGACTTCGCAGGACGTTTCGAGCAGTCCCGGCCTGAGTTCCCGGTGCACGGCAGTCGCGCTCTCAACCACAATCGTCCAGATTTCGTTTTCTGTCATCCTCTGCGCCTCTGCGCCTCTGCGCGAGATTGTCTTCCCGCCCCATCCCAACAAGATATTACCGCAAGCATCTCCAGATTCTCATCGCCGACGGATTTGACAGAGTGCCCCGCGCCGTCGGCGGTAAGTATCGTGTCCCCGGGATAAAGCCTCTCGACCTTGCCATTGTCGTCCATCTCGGCTATCCCCTTCTCAATCACAAAGACTTCCTCTTCCTTCTCGTGCTTGTGGAAGCCGATGCTGCTTCCCGGCTCGATCGTCAGCCTGGCGAAGAGACGATTGTTGGCCTTCAGTTCCGTGTCGGGGTCCCAAAGATTCTCGATCAAAACCCTGCCTTCGCCGCCGCGCATGTTATCCTTGACGACCTTCCCGTATTCTCCATTTCTCCTGATCATGTGCATACCTCTCGATTGCCTGCAATTTTGCTGTCAGTGCGGAAGTTATCCCGCAAAGCAGATTTGTCAAATTCCCGAAACCGTGGCGGGGGCGCAATCATCGCGGCGGAGGACTTTACCGCCGCAGGTCTTGGGGATTTCCTTTACTACCCGGATTTCGGTGGGGACTTCATGGGACGATAGGAAATGGGAGCAGAATTTTATTGCCTTGTTGACATCGAGTCTGTTCCCGGGAGTTGTCACGACCTCGGCCATGACCAGCTGTCCGCATTCATTGTGGTTTTCGCCGAAGACGCGGGCTTCTGACACTTCCGGGCAGCGCAGAAGCACCTCCTCGACCTGCTCGGGAAATACCTTCAGGCCGAGAAAATTGATCACGCTCTTCTTCCTGCCGACTATCCTTATGTTGCCCTTTTCGTCGAATTGTCCGATGTCGCCGGTGAAGAAGCATCCCCCGCAGAGCATTTGGGAGCGTTTCAGCCATGGTTGGTAGTATGCATCGAAGACTCCTGGAGCCTTGACAACGATCTCTCCGGATGTGTCCTCGTGCTCACGCAACGCCAGCCTGATCTGACATCCTGGCACAGGTTGCCCCACGGTCAGAACGTTTGACTCGTCCGGGCATGTGTTGATGCATGGCAGGCCGCATTCGATTATTCCGTATGCCTGGTTGATGTGCCTGCCGAAGCGCCTGGCGAAGCCTGAGGCAAGATCGGGCGACAAAGCTTGCGCGGTGCTTATCAGGAACCTGACGCATTCAGGGATGCCCGATTTGAGATCAATCCTTTCAGATTCACGCAGCAATCTGCTGTAATGGTATGGGGTTGCGTACACAAAGGTTGTCTGTCCGTTGGTCAGTTTTCTCAACACAACGTCTGCCGGGCTCTCGGAGGAGATGTCTATCGTCGCTCCATTCGTTAGATAGAGCATTATGCTGACGGCAAAATGGTATGCCATAGGAAGCAGCCAAAGTATGCGGTCCGATGAGCCTATGCACAAGACGTTGTTTGCCAGGTCTATACGGTCTTTTATCGTCTGGTGCGACAGCACTACGCCCTTCGACTCCCCGGTGGTCCCCGAGGTGAACCTTATGAATGCGGGGTTGATTTTTTTGAATCTTTTGGTGAATTCGGGTTCGGGTTTGTTTGTGTCGAGCGGAGCGGAGCGGCAGAAAATTCGGAAGCATGTGCCCAAGGCCTCGATCTCGCCTCTGTTCTCGCAGCAGGAGGGCTCCAGATGCGACGCCAAGCACTGTTCAACAACTGCGAACCCCACTGAGATGCGGTCCATAAGGTCGTCTAGTTGGAACTTGCTGATCTCCTTTCCGGCAGAGACGAAGACCCCTCCAGACGACAACAGACCCAGCGAGGCGGCAACGTAGCCGGGGGTATCGCCGCCAATCAGCACACACTTGGCATAGTCGCATATGCCCACTTCACGGAATGCCGATGCTGCCTCCGCCGCGCTTTCACGCAAATCCTGATAAGTCACCTCAATGCCGTCGTGGATCAGCGCGGCCTCACAACTCCTCTCCAGAGAAACCTTCTTGAAGTCGTCGAAAAGGTTATACAAGGGGATCGCGGCGCCTGGATTCACTGCATCACCCGCCGCAGGCACCTTTGGACTCCAGATAATCTTTGACTATCCGGGAAAGGTTGTTCTGGTGCATTTTCACCACCTCCATCTCCCTGCGCGCGTTTTCGGGGGAGTCAGATGCATGGGCGGTGTTGACAAGTATGTCTTGTCCGAAGTCTTTGCGCACAGTCCCCCCTGGAGCCTGCGAGGGGTCTGTCGGCCCGAGGACATCACGTATTTTCGCCACGGCGTTCTCGCCCTCGTAGAGAAGAACCACGCATTTGACCTTCCCGGGTTTTTCCAACTTGTCTTCCGGGCATTCCTCTGGACGTGTGCCGGTCATGAACTCGATTATTTTCGAGAACTCGTTGTCGGCGAACGACAGCCCGGCGCAATCTGTTAGAAGCGGCAGTGATCTGTCGCAAAGTTTTATCTTAAGCTCCCTCTCAATTATTTCCTTTGCCTTTTCCCCTATACGCGGGGCGAGCTTCTTTCGCAATGCTTCCTTCACTGGGCCGTAGAACTGCAGCGCTTCTGAAACTGACATCTGATAGACCTTGCAGGCGATGATCCGCAGGCCCGTACGGCTGAACATGTCAACAATACTTCCCGGGCGCGAGCTGGGACTCCTCCAGTTGTCAGGTTTGATTATCACCAAAGTCCGCTCGATCCTGTCGGGATTCTTGTAGGTCACGTTCTCGACTATGTTGGACTGGCCTGCGGCGAAATCCGCTAGCATCTTCATTCTTCTCATGCCGTGCTCACGGATGGGCGGGGTGAGAACCGCCGGCTCGAAATACTGTATCTGGCCTGTCTCTGGATCAAGGACGATATCCGCGTAGGTGTCACGGATGGTCTCGCCGGTGATCAGGTGCCCCGGAGCCCTGGCATCCGAAGTTATCTCACCGGCTATCTGGAACAACTTGGCACTCGTGTCAATCCCCTTGAATATAAGCATCAAAACTCTGTGTCGCCTGCCATCCGGTGCCGGGGAGAAGGATGAGATAACATAGTCGTGGAACCAGTGTGAGGCATCCTTGTTGCGCATGGTGACGGTCTCTCTGATGCTTTCCGCGTACTCTCTTGCCAGTTCCGCTGTAGGCGCGATCATCTGAGCAGCCACAAGCTCGACATCGGATCTAGAAAGCAATCGGGCAAGCACTCCCCCGGTGCGTGACTTCATTATCGTGTATGGGGTCAAAAGAATGTACGAAAGCTCTTCATTCATCTTTGCTTTTCCTTCTCAAAATTGATTTGCCTTTACAATATGATTTGCAGTACCATATAGCATCTCCGATTTTTTGCAATTGGCTCTGGAGCCAATTCCAAGACTCCGCGTGAGCCGTGTTGGGAGCGCAGGCGCGGCAGACTGTGCGGCGAAATGGC
>JAFGFR010000207.1 GCA_016930955.1 Victivallales bacterium
AGTGAAAGCTCAGTTAGTCCTAAAGCCTTTCATGTAAATATGTTAGCTGTCATTTTTGAGATTTAACTGCTTCATTTAGGATCATGGGTGAACCCTGACTCGCATGATCCTGGACTGCAGTGGGAACGAGGAGAGGTTGAGCCTCGCAAGGATTAGGAAGTCCTGAGGGGTGACGATCCTCATGCCTTGGACAAAGCTCAGCGAGGTAGTGATGGGTGCGGAGTTGTTCGGCTTGAGCTCAAGGGTCATCCTTCTGGGATTCAGACCCGTGTCTGGAAGCAGCTCAGTCCATTTCTCCAGAGGCGGGATATCGTCATCTACATGCCAGGGAATGTAGTAGATCGAAATGTTTAAGGCCTCCTGCATCATCCACTCATAGATGACAAGGCTTTTCTGTGCTTTGTTCTTGAGACGAAATGTGATTTTTGGGGCAATGCCGGCCTTGAACTCGACCTCGGGGGAGACTTTCTCGAGCGTGGCGTCGAAATCGGTTATCATTGGGAAATTCAAGTTCGGCGGTGGCGGAGGGAATACCCTGTCGAAATTCGCCGGCTCGATGGCAGGAAGCTCAAGTCTCGGCGCCGGTTTCAAAGGTTTCTCCACCTGGGAGAATGAAGCCATGGGCATAAACGCGCAACATGCAGCTAAGACAGCTACAAAAAATCGTGCACAAAGACCGATCGGCATAAGTCGCATAGAGCAATCACACCTGAAATTCAGCGTTTTCTGGGCTTGTCCTTGAAGACATAGAAGATAATGGAGACAATCCCTATGATTTTAAAGAATATGCCATACGGACCGGCATAGATGTCCCCTGCATCCACTTCGCTCCAAACCTCGCCGACGTTGACGGCAAGGAAGATCACGATTTTGATGGCAATAAAAAGCAACAGCATGTAGCAAAGGCAAATTATGACAGAGAAGACGATCTTGTTGAGGTTAACGACGATCCACATCCTGGTGTTGTCCGCCGGGGACTTTGTGTATGTTGTCCCTAGTCTCTGCCTTCGAATCATAATGCCTCGCGCTCCGAGTCTTTGATAAAACCCCGCCGATAAAGGGGGAAGTGCAAATATACAATACAACACGTAAGATAGCCTGCCGCTTATGAAATGCAAGGGGCCGTTTCGGCCTCGGGGCGATTCTTTTTTTGTTTTTTGGACAACGGGGGCTGGCAAAAAACAATGCGAAGACGTATATTCAGAGCCGGCAAGGGTCATAGACTAGGACAAAGAGGTGGCGATGGGAGAAGACAACTTGTTGTGCCAGAAGTGCGGCGCGGAAATTAAACCGAACGAAGACAGATTCGTCCCGATGACATGCCCGAGCTGCAGTATGGTTCAAATCAGCCCTTTCAACGAGGGCGATCTGCATTTCGAGAAGCTGATCTCAGCCAATCGAATGTTCTATGTTTATTCTGGTTATGATGCCAAGCACAAGCTGTTCCTGCACATCGTGTATCTCCGCAAAGACTTCAAGGACATGGAGTGGGCGCTGGCCGCCGCCAAGGAGCAGGCATCGGAACTTACCAGACTTTCCCACGTGAACATATGCCCGCTGTTCAACCACGGAGACATCAACGGCAGCTATTATGTCAGCTCGCCGCGACTTGAAGGCTACCTGCTGTCGAGCTACAACCCTGAAACGCACGGCCTGATGGACATCACACGCACCCTGGAGGTCATGCAGGCTGTGGCCCTGGGCATGGCCATGGCTCATTATGAGCAGTTCTCTCACCACAACATGTGCCCTGTCAACATACACGTTGACGATCGAGGGATGGTGAGGGTGAATAATTTTTTCCCGTCGAGGATGATTTACCTTTACGACCAGCGCAGGATGAGGACACGCAAGCAGATATATATCTCGGTCCCGGCACATTTCATCAGCCCGGAGAAGGCCGAGTCAGGAGTGGAGGACCATCGCGGGGATGTCTTCAGCTTCGGAGTCATGCTTTACTATATGCTGACGGGAGCCTACCCCTTCGAAGGCAATGGCGAGATGGACACCATATACAGCCGGATAAAAAGGAAAAAGGGGAAGGACACGCAGACAGATGACGGGCAGAAATTCGACTATATCCCGCCTGAGGCGCCCAGCAGACGCAGGCCGGACCTGCCCGAGGACCTCAGCCATCTGGTCCTGAATTTGTTGTCCTATTATCCCAACAACCGCCCCTCTTTCTCAGAAATATTAAACGCCTTCAACATGCTGCGGGCAAAAAGCGAAGTCGTGAAGATTCGCAGCATCCAGGAGCAGATAATTGACACCGAGACCAGGGACATACCCAAAATGGCCCCCTACGGCAGAAAACCCAAGACAGGCGATTCGTAGCGTGTGTCCAGTGGAAAAACAAGGCAACAGAGCCTCCATGCGTAAAATATATCTTGCCGAACATCGTGGGTTCTGCTCCGGGGTAGTCAGGGCGCTGGACATCGTGACGCATATGCTCGAAAGCGGTTGCCGGCCGGTTTATGTCAGGCACGCAATTGTCCACAACAACCACATCGTTCGGGAGCTCGGGGATGCCGGCGTGGTCTTTGTGGAGAATCTTGATGAGGTGCCAAAGGGAGGCACCGTGATATTCAGCGCTCACGGGGTCTCCCCCGAGGTCGAGCGCAAAGCCAGGGAAATGGGCCTGAAAACAGTTGACGCCACCTGCCCAAGGGTAAAAAAGATACACGAGAAGGCAACCGCGCTGAGGAATGAGGGATACACGATATTGCTGATAGGCAACCGTGATCATCCCGAGACCTGCGGCACCTTGGGTCATATCGGGGAGGGGGGGGTCGTTGTCGAGAACAGAGAGGATGCCGAGAATCTTAATCTACCCGACACCTCCGCTGCGGTGACATATCTCACCCAGACTACCTTGAGCACAGAGGATGTCTCAGGTATCGTGGAAGTGCTTCAAAGACGTATTCCCAAACTGGTCGAGCCCGATAGAAACGACATTTGCGATGCCACGCTGAAACGACAGGCGGCAGTCAAGGAGCTGACCCGCAAATGCGGCACGATACTGGTGATTGGCTCCGAGGCCAGCTCGAACTCAAGAAAGCTCAGGGACATGGCTGCCGCGGCTGGAGCAGATGCCTATCTGATAGACTCATTCAGGGACATTCCCGACGTGGTGGTCGAGAATGCAGGCGACATAGGCATCAGCTCGGGCGCGTCCGCGCCGGAGGAGCTCGTGCTCGAGACCATCAACTTCCTGACTACCCATGGCTTCGAGCCCCCGGAAGGATATTATTAATCGTCTCGAAATCGAAATCGCTATCGTTATCGGCACCTTTAAACCTAAATAAAGCAGCTGCCGAAAAAGGGGAAGAAAAGTCGAAGATTTATCTTTTCTGGACTTGACGCAACCAGTTCCCGTGGCAGGGTAGCTAAGCTTTAAGTGAGGGAAACAAGAACCCGGGATCGAGGAAAATCAAGTGTTGCCGCGGGGAAAGATTCAATTGTTCCTGACGTGCCTGATGCTTTCCGGCGCGTTTTCTACCCTGCCTGCCCGGGCGAGGGAGGACCGTTCGGCACAGCTCATCCACAGCTTCATGCTCCAGATGGAGTCAGGCCTGGTCGAGAAGAAACTCCTTAGGCAGATCGGGAGCCTGGCCCGGAAAAACGACTCCAGGGCCGTCGGTCTGCTCGCCTGGCACGACGCCGAACTCGGGGACACGAGGGGCGCATTCGAGAGGCTCGCCCCGATCGTCCTGAAGCCAGAGGACTCCTCGGCAAT
>JAFGFR010000208.1 GCA_016930955.1 Victivallales bacterium
AAAGGGCGCTCCCGTGCCTGTCAATGACATATGGATAGCGGCGCAGGCAATCGAGAGGGGAGCCGTCGTTGTCACAAATGACCGACATTTCTCAAATATTGCCGGCCTGAGGGTCTTCTATCCACATGTGATCTGAATCACACATGATATTATCAATTTCACACATGCAAAGCTGCCTTACTTTAGCTTGCCATTGTATAATTTCAAGTTAATATAACACAATTGAAGTTTAATTGGCAATTTTGGAGGAGCAATGAAGAAGCTGAACATCGGGGTTATCGGTGTGGGTGGCCGCGGGGCACTTGCCAGAAGTGCGCATCTTCCGTCGGAGGGATGCCGACTGGCGGCCGGCGCGGATGTGGACAAGAAGAGCCTCGAGGCTCTCCGCGAGTTCGCCGGCAAGGATGTGTTCACCACGAATGACTACAGGAGACTTCTTGAGGTCAAGGACATTGACGCTGTCTTCATCGCATCTCCGGACTTCCTCCACGAGGAGCATTGCGTTGCTTCGCTGGAAGCCGGGAAAGCCGTGTATCTCGAGAAACCCATGGCCATAACGATCGAGGGCTGCGACAGGATTCTCGAGACAGCCTACAATACCGGGTCGAAACTCTTCCTCGGCCACAACATGAGGCATTTCGCCTCGATACTCAAGATGAAGGAGATCATCGATTCCGGCATAATCGGGGATGTCCAGGCCTGCTGGTGCCGCCACTTCATAGGCTACGGTGGCGACGCCTACTTCCGCGACTGGCATTCCGAGCGCAAGAACACCACCGGCCTTTTGCTCCAGAAAGGTGCACACGACATTGATGTGATCCATTGGCTCATGGGAGCTTACACGAGATCTGTGGTCGGGATGGGTATGCTCTCGGTCTATGACAAATGCGAAAGGCGACCCGAAGGGACTCCAGGATCGGCAAAGTGGGACAACACCCAATACCCGCCCTTGACACAGAAAGGCTTCTCGCCAGTGATAGACATCGAGGACCACAACATGATCATGATGCAGCTTGATAACGGCTCGCAGGCATCCTATGTACAGTGCCACTATACTCCCGACTCGGAGAGGAACTACACCTTCATCGGCACGAATGGCAGGATAGAGAACGTCGGGGACAGCGGAAAGTGCGAGATACATGTCTGGACACAGCGGGGAGAAAGGAACAGTCCCGACATCGTTCACCATCTGAAACCTATCGAGGGCACCCACGGGGGCTCGGACCCGGCGATCGTCAGGACCTTCCTCGACTTTGTCAGAAATGGGACCAGCACGAACACCTCCCCTGTAGCCGCAAGATATTCCGTCGCCGTCGGGGTAATGGGGCATGCATCAATGAGAACAGGATGCCGGCTGAAAACAATTCCCAAACTGCCAGACAAGCTGGTCGAATATTTCAACAACGGACAGAGCCAGCCTCGAGATACTGCGCCCCACGGGAAAATGAAGGTGGCACCGGCAATCGGTTGAGGAGAGCGGCGACGAGGACGGATTACGAGTAAATTCGAGTCGTCAACCACTATCGTCCCCGCCCTCGTTATCCCAAACAGACAGATTGAAACCCCTTCATCCTTCTAAATATGGTGCCACTTTGACTTCCAGGAGGTAATGATATCTGAGGTTGTCAGAATCAGGGAAGTAGATCTTCAGCAGGCTTCCTCATGACCTGAAGGTGAAGTTCCTTGAGCTGTCTGGACTCAACTTCTGATGGTGCGTTCATCATGAGATCCTGAGCCTGCTGGTTGAAGGGAAAGGCGATGACCTCGCGGATATTGGGCTCCCCGGCAAGAAGCATCACTATGCGGTCAATCCCCGGTGCGATGCCGCCGTGTGGCGGGGCACCCAGCTTGAAAGCGCTTATCATGCCCCCGAACTTCTCGTCCACCGCGCTTTTCGCATAGCCGGCGATCTCGAATGCCTTGTACATTATCTCAGGGCGGTGGTTTCTGATGGCACCGCTCGATAGTTCGATGCCGTTGCACACAATGTCGTACTGGTAGGCGAGGATATCGAGCGGGTCTTTGCCGAGCAGGTCGTCGATGCCTCCCTGAGGCATCGAGAAGGGGTTGTGGCTGAAAACGATCTCGCCTGTAAGCTCGTCCCTCTCAAACATCGGGAAGTCAACGATCCAGCAGAAACGGAAGACGCTCTCGTCAATAAGCTTGAGGCGCGTTGCAAGCTCGGTCCTCACATGCCCGCCGATCTCGCAGGCATTCTTCTCCTTGTCAGCCAAAAAGAACAGCACATCCCCGTCTTTGATTTCAGCTGCTGCCTTCAAGGCATCGAGCTCTTCTTTACTGAGGAATTTCGCTATCGGGCTCTTCGCCTCGCCTGATGCCCATATGATGTATGCCATCCCCTTCGCACCGACAGACTGCGCGAAGGCGATCATGTTGTCGTAGAAACTCCGTGGACTGTCGGCGATATTCCTTACAGCTATCGCCTTGACGGCACCCCCCTTCGCCACCACGGAGCTGAAGGCGTTGAACTCGCTGCCCCTGAAGATTTCCGAGACATCAACCATGTGCAGCGGATTTCGCAAATCGGGCTTGTCCGTGCCATATCTCGAGACCGCCTCCCGGTATGGTATCCTGACAAAGGGCGGCGCATCAGAAGACTTGAAAGAGAATTTCGAGAAGACAGCGTGCAACAAGCGCTCAACAACACCAAACACGTCATCCTGAGTGACAAAGCTCATCTCCATGTCGAGCTGGTAGAACTCCCCCGGGGACCTGTCCGCGCGGGCATCCTCGTCACGGAAGCAGGGGGCAATCTGAAAATAACGGTCAAAACCAGCCACCATCAGAAGTTGCTTGAACTGCTGCGGAGCTTGGGGCAAAGCGTAGAATTTCCCCGGATGCAGACGGCTGGGCACAAGATAATCCCGTGCGCCTTCCGGGGAGCTGCTCGTCAAAATCGGGGTCTGATACTCTAGAAACCCCTCCCCTGACATTATCCTGCGGATCTCGAAGATCACCTCCGAACGCAGTCGTATGTTGTTGTGAAGCTTTTCGCGACGCAAATCGAGGAAACGGTATTTGAGCCTTAGATACTCAGGCGCCTGCTCCTCCACCGCAACCTGGAATGGCAGCACATCCGCCGGGCCAAGTATCTCCATCTGCCTCGCGGCAAGCTCCACCTCCCCGGTTGCGATCTTTTCGTTCACGGTCTCCGCAGAACGCGCGACAACCTCCCCTGTGAAACACAGCACCGTCTCGACACGCCAGTGGTCCGCCCCAGCGTAAAAGTCCATCTTGGGGTCTATAACCACCTGTGTCAACCCGTAGTGATCCCTGAGGTCTATGAAGACAATCCCGCCGTGGTCCCTTACCCTGTGAACCCAGCCGGAAAGCCTAACCTCCGAACCAATGTCCTCTTTGCGTATCTCGCCACAGTTATGCGTCCTGTACATATGCATCGCCAGCTCTCAATTATTGTTGTTGTCCTGTCATTAACGAGCCGGTAACATAAGGCCTGAACCACTTAAATCAACACCCCCTCAACTAATTTTGACGTATGACTCTCCACGAATCTGAAAAGACATTGAGAATACTTTGAGCCAATTTCATCACAGATTCAGATACAAATCATTGCCATCATCAGGATATACCGTTGAAAACAAATGATGTTGTGCTACGTTTCTGCCGTCAAAAACAAGGTTAGCGTCAAAGAGATGCAGATCAATAATGAGCCAATGACAATTCGGGGTATATAATGAAAACTGATAAGTGGAGATTGATTTGCATTACAACCTGCCTCCTCACCGCGGCCTGTCTCGTTTTCTCGCAAGATGACGGGGGGAAGATCCGCAATTCGATCTTTGACATGCCTAAGCAGCATGAGGAGCTTACCCGCTATAGTCTGATGACCATAGCTGCCGCACGTGCAGGCAGGTTCGGGGAGGCGGAAAAAATCATCAGGCAGGCAGTGGCACTGTACCCAGATGCCAGCGTAACCCACTATAATCTGGCATGCATGCTTGCGTTGCAAGGCAAGACCGAGGATGCTTTAAATTCACTTGAGGAGTCAATAGAGAAGGGCTTCAGGGATGCCAGACACATCCGAGAAGACAACGATCTGTCTTCCTTGAGAGGCTGTCCCGAGTTCAAGAGCCTTATTGAGAAAGCCGAAAAGCTTTCCGTTAATAAGGAAGAGAAAATAATCCCCCCGGGAAAGATAAAGGATGGCATAGCCCTGATATCCGAAGCGAACACGATCTGGAACCCGAGCCTGGCGGTTTTCATGACTGCATTCGCCCCGCCCCCCGATTCTGTGAAGAAGGCTCCGGCTGTAAAGGGATACGGGAAACTGGGCGACATGATACGGGCCTGGGTCAAGGACGGCAAAGCCGCAGGCAACTACGGGGACCTTTACGACAACCGTGACAACAAACATTCCTCTCTGGCATGTGAGAGATTCCCCCAATTGACAGCCACCGAGTATGCCCCCGAAGCAAAGGAGCGCAAACTCGATGTCGGACTCCAAAGTAGTTTCATATTTAACCGACCTACAATTGGAAACTCTTCGACAGCAATAACTTCAGGATGGATATGGCGCAGTTTGCCCCGACTTGCAATGGTCCGCGAAAGGGACATGGCCATCTCCTCTGTCCATTACCGTTCAGGCCATCTTTATTTCTATCCCGAGCATCGCGATTATGATGAGCAGCACGGAGACCTCTTCCCGGCCAATCACCCATACCACATGATATCCCAGGGGTCTTCCGGGTCGGACAAGCCTTTCATGGAGGCCATAGCCTGCATACTGGCATCCTTCCAGCCAGAGACGAAGACTCGTCTCTATCAAACCGGCATGCTCATGCCGACTGTGCAGCTTGTTTTCAGACGGAATCTAAAGGAGGTTGAAAACGACGAGGATTATCTTTCAGGCAAGGCCCATCCGGCAGTCTTTGAAAAGGGGAGTATTGACAACGAGAGAATGGCAATGGCGGCAAACTCCATCGTGGCGGATAACCTCCCGCCGGTTTCTGTCGTGCAGCTTCTCAGCTTCAAACCCGCCTTGGGCGGTGTCGAAATGATCGCCGAACCAAACAGCGAACTGCTGTTCCAAACCCCGCAGGCAATATCTCTGGTATTCCGCAGACTAGCCAAAACTTGGACGTTCGAGGTCACAGCCCAGGGAAGTGCCGATGTCGAGGGGAAGAAAGTCGAATACGCATGGCGTTTGCTTCAAGGCCCGCCGGACAAAGTGAAGATTGAGCCTGGCGGAAATGGATCCTCGGCAAAAATCACAGTATCATGGTTCACACCGTTTCCAATATCCCCCGGGTCGAACAAGAAGACGAGACGCATTGATATCGGCTGCTTCGTCAACGACGGCACGCAATGGTCACCTCCGGCATTCATAACTGTGGTCGCTTCTGCCAGGGAAGAAAGAAAATACCATGAGGACGGGAAGATCGCCAGCGTCGACTATTCAGGCAACGCCGACATCTACGACGACCCGCTTGTCTTCCCGACACGCGAATGGAAAGACGAATTCCATTACACCGATGACGGCGACTTGAAAGGCTGGACACGCACGGCAGGCAAAGAGAAGAAAGAGTATTCGCACCATGGCTTTCTTGTCGAGAGCACCGATAAAATCGGCCGGCCATTGCTTGTCCGGCAAACAAGCTACCATCTGCCCGCGGACGACACCGGCAGGAGATTGCTGCCGCAAATCGGTGAAAAACTTTTCAAATACGTTTACCAGCACGACGGAGACTGGCAGGGGCAGCCTACCCCGGAGGACAAGAATTGACGCCGCCCCTGGTTATCGCAGGCATCGGCGGTGGAGGCTTAATCATTCAGTTTTGTCAACCCATCAGCACTCATGGAGAAAAATGGCAATTAGCCTTGTATTATATCTGAACGGGGAGGATAAAGAGCAGAAGTTTGTTTTCGACTCACCCGGGCTGTACACCATCGGAAGGGATCCAGGATGCAGCCTTGTCATAACGAAATCGCAGGACAGGGCGGTATCGAGAGTCCACTGCAAGCTGCTGATCACCGACAAGGACGCATATCTGCGGGACATCGGCAGCAGAAACGGCACTTTTATCAACGGAACACCAATCGAGAACGGGGAGAAATTCACGGATTCGCTATCCCCGCAACCGAGCGACAGACCTGTCAACACCGGCGACATCGTCAGGATCGGGAACAGCATATTCGATGCCGAGCTGAGGCGCGGCGGCGGCCTGAAGTCCTCCGGACAGAGCACCATTATCCTGCCGGCTTATGGATACTCCGGCCCCGATGCAAAAAATCGCGGCGACGACAGCGATGTTCTGATCCTGCCAAATACCCCAAAGTCTCTCGAACGCGCAGACTAGTTCGTTTCTCACACGAAATCTGCGCCAATGCCCGGCATCGGAAAGAGTGCCGTTGTGTGCCAGCGCAAGATGCCATCTGTCGAACTCCACCGCGAAGGGCTGCGCATTGACCACCGACGAGCTGCCGCTGGTGCTATACCTGACATGCCCGATTGCCATCGTCTGGCCCGGGGTTTTCCACCATTCCCTAGGCAGCTTGGAGAAGACGTCGCCGACGAGCCCCATGCCCTTGCGACATTCGCAGACACCCTGCCTTTTGAGGAAGATCCCCGCGCTCTCCTGTCCGCGGTGCTGGAGCGCGAAAAGCCCGAGCCTTGCCATCTCCGCCGCCTCGGCATGGTACGCGATACCGAAAATGCCACACGCCTCTCTGATCATAGCCCCAACTTCTTTCTTTAGGTTGAATAACGCTCTCCCGCCGCAATACCCGCTGAAACGGCACCCTAATCTACATTTAACTTTCTGTTGATGCAAGGGTGGTTTTGAAATTGGCTCCAGGATCATATCATATGTGTCGCACCCGACCCGCCACGGATTCAGAGCTGCTCTTCTGGTTGCATTTTCCATTTGCCGGTCTATATTCTGGTCATTGGAGCCAGTTTGGCTCATTGATCCAGAGTGTTTCACGGGCGAGGGTTTGTCTGGGGAGGCGGGAGGTTAAAGTGAGGACAAGCGGTTCGGACATAGCGGATTTCTACAAGCAGGTGTCTTTGCTGCTCAAGTCCGGCCTGCCCATGGCAGACTCGATCCGACAGCTCGGGATGAACTTCGAGAAGCCCGACTTCAAGGAAATATTGCTCGACATCTCGGAGAACGTGTCCCGCGGCGAGACGCTTTCGGGCGCGATGGCCAGGCATCCCGCGTACTTCACCAAGTTCCAGACCCGAATGGTCGAGGCCGGCGAGAAAAGCGAGATGCTCCCCGAGACACTCGCGGAAATCGCGAACTCTGCAAGGTTCGACCTCCAGTTGGTGTCAATCGTGCGCGATATCGCGATCTACCCGGTATTCGCGATGTGGTTCGCCTTTGTGATATTATTCTACCTCATGACCGTTCTGGTTCCTGAGTTTAAAGCCATATTCGACGAGATGCTTGGCGGCGAACCTCTCCCGGCCTTGACCGAACTTATTTTGGAACTCGCGAAATTCTTTGTGAGATATCTTCGGTTTTTTGTCGCCGCCCTAGCTGGCTATGTGGTGTTCTTCATCTGGCTGTTCGGCGGCACCCCCTCGGCAAAACGCCTTTTCCTCAGAGTCATATCCTTCTTCCCGGGCGCCGGGAGTATCTACTACAATTTGAACATCGCCAAATTGTGCGCATTGTGGTCGGTGCTGATGAGGCAGGAAATCGGCACTGCCGATTCGCTGCGGATAGTCTCCTCGTTGATTGACAGCAGAAGGATATCCGAGTCGCTGCAGAGGGCTGCCCGGTCCGTCGAGGACGGGACCGCTCTGCCGGATGCCCTGCGCCAGGAGAAAGCCATCTCGGGAATGATACCCCTGACCGTCGCGCATGTCCCGGAAAACGAACTGCCACAGGAACTTGCAAATCTCGCAGTGCTCTTCCGCGACAAGTCAGCATCGTCAACCCGTGTCGCGTCAGCGCTATGGGGCATGCTGGCAATCATTTTCCTCTCAGTCTCTATCGGAACAATTGTGATTGCAATGTTCATGCCCCTGATCAGTATCTTCACAAAACTCAGCGGCGGGTGATCTATGTACGGAATTGCATCGAGTCAAGCCTGCTTCGACGACATTTTCAGCATTGATAATACAGCTTCCCCGCACGATCAATCCGTGAGGATCATGAGCACCCTTGCTTGGGCCGTGCGCTGCAAGATCCCCCTCGGCGAGGCACTTGTAACTCTTCAGCAGGGCGAAGGCGCGCCAAGCTTCTTAAAAAGCATGTCAAGGGACCGGGAACTGAGTTTTGGGTTCAGGAAAGCTGCTGAAGACCTACAGTCGGGGCTCCCGCTCTCCCAGGCCCTGACCCATCTCAAAAAGTACCTGCCGCCCTACGTACAACCTGCGATAAGGGAGTCTGAAAAACGCCATTCTGTTGACAAGGTGATCCCTGTGATAGCGACCCAGATGCGCTATTCCGCAAATGTCCACCATCAACGAAAGGCTTCCTTGACGTATCCCTTCATAATGTTTTTGCAGAGCATTGGCATCCTTTGTGGCACAGTCTTTTTCATATTGCCGCAGTTCCAAAGAATATTCGGAGAGCTTTACGTAGGTAAGAATGTACCAAAAATCGTCCAGATCATGATGAGTTTCTCGACTCCAACTAGATTTACAAGGCAAGTTTTCGGGGGGATTTTCAGAGACTTTTATTATATGTCTTTTTCATCATGGTTTTGGATTGAATTGCTTTCATTATCCATTTTGGTCTTAATCTCTCTGTTGATTGTCATGCTTTTCATCATGGCAGTAAAACTCATTTACAAGCTTGAGCCTTTTGCGAGGCTGGCGGCGGAGCTGTTTCTTCTGCACATCCCATTTATCGGGAGGGATATGAAGAGGATGGCTTTGTTCGAGTTCGCTGCCGGGATGGCCTGCTACACGGAGGCCGGGCTGGATATTGTCGAGGCGGCGGAGCTGAGCGCCAAAAGCGTCAGCCAGGCATGGATGAGAAGGCGCATATCACGGTTCGCCGAAAAGACCCGCAACGGCGCGAAGTGGTGCGATGCCTGGGATGAGCTCGGCTTGGATCTGCCATTCTATTCCTGGCTGGCACGCAACGCGGCATCACGTGAAAAGGCGACTGATGGCTTCATGCAGATGATTCACTGGCTGAAAGACGATATTTCTGATTTCTCCAGGATTTTCATAAGAATTGTCGGAATGGCGGTGCATATGCTCAATGCTTTTTTTGTCGGGTTCATTGTCCTGAGCCTGGGCTATGGGATATTTCATCTGATATATATTGCCTCGTCACAGATAGACTGGTGAACGATATGGAAACCGAGCCACACATATTTGTTGAGCGGGTGATATGCGATGCCTTGCGCGAGGGTGCGAGCGACATTTTCTTTTTGCCTGAAGAAGCTGTTTTCAGGGTGAGGGTGAGGGTAAATGGAGTGCAGAGGGCTGTCGCGGAGGTGCCGCATGGCCACGGCGAGATGTGCGTCGCCCACATAAAGTCGCTCGCGGGTCTTCTGACCTACAGGTCTAAGATCGCGCAGGACGGCGTGATACGAGGGATAAAGGACAAGCATGGGGATGCGAAGTTCGCGAACTCCGAGCTTCGTGTCTCGACCCTGCCGACGATCTGCGGCGAGAGGCTGGCGGTCAGGATTGTCCAGGAGGAGGAGTCCGTCAGGCATATCGGGGATCTGGGCTTCCGCCCGTGGGTGTCGGAGGCGCTGGCGAGGATACTTATGAGGTCCTCCGGCCTGACCATCCTCACAGGCCCCACCGGATGCGGCAAGACCACCACCATCTACGCGATGATCCGCGAGCTTCTGCGGGTCTCGCACGACCCGGCGTCAATAATCACCATCGAGGACCCGGTGGAATGCTCGATCAAGGGCATATCCCAGACTTCCGTGTCGAGGGGGGACGCGGAATGGAACTACGCGAAGGCTTTGCGCGCCGCCCTGAGGCATGACGTCAAGACGCTGGTCATCGGCGAGCTGCGCGACACTGAAGTGGTGAAGGTGGCGCTCGATGCCGCGCTCACCGGGCACAGGGTGATTGCCACCTACCATGCCGGCGACATCCCATCGGTGTTCGCGCGGATGCTGCACCAGGGCTTCGAGCCCTTCCTTGTTGCCGCCGCGATCTCGGGAGTCCTGGCACAGCGGCTTGTATCATCCGCGTGTTCAGAGACCCGCGTCCCGGTAGCGGCCGTCCTCGAGCCCGACGCCGAATGGCAGGACTTCATTGCCGGCAACCCCGCGATCTGCGAGATTCGCAAAAGGATCAGCCTGCTTCCACGCTCGGACATCGCCTTGGAGGCGGAGGCGATGGAGAAGGAAGGGCTGATCACGGACAGATGGAGGCTGGAGATCTGAGATGGAAGCCCGGAAAAAATATATGATGATGCAGGAGCTGCTTTGCGCGGCGGTCCTGTTCGGGGTGATCTCGGCGGCCTTCCTGACTACAGTCCATCATATGCATAAGGCGGAGGCTAGGTTCGTCAACGAGCAAAGGGCGTTGCTGGTGCTCGACAACACCATCGAGAGAGTCGCGGCCCTGGATGGGGCGAC
The DNA here is from genome assembly GCA_016930955.1 of Victivallales bacterium. GTDB lineage: Bacteria > Verrucomicrobiota > Lentisphaeria > Victivallales > JAADHT01 > JAFGFR01. Next base: position 10,552 of record JAFGFR010000208.1, read on the forward strand.
CGCAGAAAATGTAGAAAAAATCTTCGAGCATGAATACGCCTGCAGCATGCTCGAGGGGAACAAGGCGGCGAAGCCCGGGGTCGAGGCCAAGGGCGACGCGCTTGTCCTGTTCTTCACCGACGGCAACGGACACGTCATCGCCAGGACAACCGTCAATACAACACCAAGGGAAAATGCCGGGGGTGGCGAATGAACATCCCGGCCAAACAGCACATGAAAACCATGAGACACAGACCCTCGAATGCCAGATATACCCTCATCGAGCTGCTGATGGCAATATCAATGCTCTCTTTCATGCTGACAACCATCATGCTGTTCTTCGGCAAGGCCACGACCTTGTGCAAACAGCTTTCGACGCGTGCCTACGCCAACCAGCAGATCTTAGTCCTGAGAAACAAATGGCGGAAGACCCTCCACAGCCAGGACATCCCTGAACTCTCGACGGCCGACCAGGGGATGAGCTTCGTTTCAGGCCCGCGCTCCGTCGAGGTGAAGGACAGGCATATCCATTTCAAAACCCCGCAAGCAACCGAGAGCTACAGACTGCCAAACAGCGCCAACGTAAGATTCGAGATCGAGGACCACCCCTTACAAAAAATCGCCGTGATGATCGTCGAGCTAGACAACCCCGCAGGGAAAAAAGACACCGTCAGGATTGTCGCATGCCAAAGGCAAAACCATGAAAAATGAAAAAGGCGTAGCAATAATAATGATGCTCGTGCTCACCGCCGCGCTCATGATAATACTCTCGGCCGCAGCAACTGCACTGCACGCCCTCGCAAACCAAAACAAAACTCTCAAACAAGAACTCAACAAAACCGAGCTCCGGGTGCCAGATTCTGAAAACTGAAACCGATTGGCGATCAAATATCGCAGTCGGTGGACGAGAAAGACGACGAGAACGGATGACGAGATAGAGCAATACACCGCCCCTTCCCTTTACAGCAAACCTGCCTGCCGCGGCGTAGCCTAATTGACACCGAGTCACGAAGTCATGAAGTCACGAAGTCAAGGCTAGGATAGCCACAGAGAAGAAAACGGAGATTAAGGGGAAAGATTAGAGGTGCTTGGGGAGGGGTGCTTGGGGACGGAGTATTCTTGTTTTCACGTTTCGTGATGCAAACGGTTAACCTCAAGTTTTTAGGAGGAAACCCATTTCGCCGCTTGACGAAATATTTAGCTGTGCTAGTTTTGTTCTGCTGGTGGACGTGGCATGTTGATTTTTTTAATTGGCTCTTAGGGTTTGCGGGTTATGGATATTGATGGAATGGGAATGATTTTGAAGGCTCTTGGGGACGGTAGCCGTTTGCGGCTATTGAATGCCTTGAGCGGGGGCAGTCTGTGTGTCTGCCAGTTGATAGAGCTTGTGGGTCTGGCGCCGTCCACTGTGTCGAGGCACATGAGTGTGCTGAAGGCTGCCGGGCTGGTGAGGAGCGAGAAGCGTGGCCGTTGGCAGCACTACCGGCTTTCCGAGGGGGATTCGGGATTCGCCGCCGGGATCAGGGACCATGTGCTTGACGGCTTGAGGGGCAGCTCGGGGTTTGCCGGCGACGACAAGAGGCTTGATGCGATAAGGGAATGTGATCTGGAGGAGCTATGCCGGAGAACGACGACGGGCCATTGCGGTTGAAGGTTTTGTTTTTATGCACGGGCAATTCCTGCCGCAGCCAGATGGCGGAGGGCTGGGGCAGGCACCTGCTGGGCGACAAGTATGATTTTTATTCTGCCGGGATTGAGACCCACGGTCTGAACCCCATGGCCGTCATGGTGATGGCAGAGGCCGGTGTGGACATATCCGGGCAGCGCTCGAAGCTGCTTTCAGAGCTTGACGCGGTCAGCTTCGATCTGGTCGTCGCTGTATGCGGGCACGCCCACGAGAGCTGCCCGATCTTCCCCGGGAAGACAAAGGTGGTCCACGTCGGCTTCGAGGA
>JAFGFR010000018.1 GCA_016930955.1 Victivallales bacterium
AGGTGAAAAGAGAGATGTTCATAAAATGTTATATGCAAATATCTTAACTGTCATTTTTGAGATTTAACTGCTTCATTTAGGTTCATTAGTTGCTATCCTTCATCTTCTCGTACTGCTCGGCGTAGGCGTTGGGGAAGAGCTCTGCGGCCTTGCGTAGATTCTCAAGCGCCTTCTCTCGTTTGCCCAGATGCATTTGGGACACAAAAATTCGGTGATACAAACTTGCCCGTTCCGGCGAGCGTTTGATCGCCTCGGCATAGAATATCTCAGATCTCGCAAACTCCCCGGCGGCCTGTGCCGCGTTTCCTGCGCTAATCCATGGGAAAGGCGAATACGGCATCCTCCTTGAAGTGGCCCTGATCTGCCTTTCTATGATGTCGAAATCCGCAACTGGCTTCGCCTTCAAACCCGCTGGACCCTGGTTACACATTGTATGCAGCTCTGAGTAGGGGATTTCTGCATAAAGCATCTGTAATGACATTCCAATGGTGGCCAACCCTAGCGGGATGGAGGTGAGGTGCCAGACAAGACATGCTTGACGGGAGGTGGCGTTGCGGACATTGCCAAGGGGCGCGGCAAGTCCCGCAACAGCGTCAGGACTTGCCAACAAAAGCAGCATGGCTATCCCCGTGGCGACAGTCCCGCAGGCCTGTATGTTGAAGTCCACCATGGAGTGCATAGTCCATGCGCACCATCCGGTTATCAGGACTGTGTTCAGCCAGTTGTGTCCTTCAGTCTTCCTCGTCTGGAAATACTGCCGGAATGGCAGCAAGATGACAAGGACAGCTGCGAGCAGACCAAATATGCCTGCCTGGGAGGCGAATGAAAGCACGAAGTTGTGTGGGGTGTGTGGAGCCTCGGTGCCGGGGAATTGTTTTATAGTTGTGTACTCGTGGAAGAAGTCACCCCATCCTGTGCCTGCGAAAGGATGTGCGGCGAACATTTTCGCTGCTGCCAGGAAGTAGTCGAGCCTCACGACCATGGAGGCCAGGCTCCGGTGGACTATATCGGAGAACAACGCAGGCGAGACGGCCAGGGCGACAAGCACTGAAAGGCATATCCTGACTTTAGGTCTCATCGGGACCAGAAAAACAAGGAAAATCAGCGAAAAGGCAAATGCCGTCATGCCGCCACGGCTGTTGGTGTACCTCAGATTGAAAAGCAGGATTCCTGCGGCGGCAAGCAGCATGAAAGGAATAGAGCGTTTGAATGCATTTTCGTTGAACTTGAACAGGACCATTGCGTCTACAAGGAGCAGTATGAAGACCGCCAGAAAAAAAACCGCCGGTGAAGGGTTCGCATACATCACCGAGAACAGGCCATAGGCAGAAAACACCGTCACGGATGTCTTGAATGAGTTCTTGTCTGCAGCGATTCCCCACAGGCAAAGCGGGATGGTCAGCACCAGATGCGCCGCCCAGCTGTTGCATATCGAGAAGGTCGAGAATATCCTTGTCTCCTCAAGGCGCGAACGCATTCCTTCACTCAATGTTAACCCGGTCTCCTGCTCCTGGGCATATACGTACTGCAAAGTCGCGTCGAAGCCCCCGAGAAACTGGCTTAGACCCATCAAGGCCGAAAGAAGAGTAGATGCGATTATTGCGTTGACGAGCCATGGCTTTAGTTCCGGAAGCTCCTTGAGCAGCCTCATCAAGGCCAGCGCGTATGCCGCAAGACCACTGAAAAGCACCAGCTGGATGAGCACGAAATCTGCAACGCTGGCATTCAGGACCCCGAAGATTGCAGAAAAAAAAAGCAATACCCATGAGAATGCCAGATGCATGGTGTTTGCATCTTTACCAACCATCCCGGCAGGGGGGCAGAAGAGGCACACGAGCAGAAGCAGAAGAGCTGACATGAATGAGAAAAGCGCCGGCGGCCAGCTGAATATAAGCAGGGTCTGCAGCGTGTCGGGTATGGCGAAGGCAACCTCGGGTGTCCCTGCGATCATCCCGAACTTCAGGGGAAGAAGGAAGGTCAGGGCGACAGAAGAAATTCCAAGGACACGTACCGCCCTTTGACGCTGAAGCGCGCTATTCATTCTCGATTTCTTTGAGGAACTTGGCCTCCTCCTCGTTCAACCCCTCGAAAAGGTTATCGCCAGCTTCCTTGTCAAGCTCGCTGGATTTGGGCATGTCATACCTCTTCGGGTAAACCACCCTCACATCGTCGCGCTTGCAAACTATCGGCTTCTCCTTGCCGTCAACCTTGACCGTCACCTCCTGGGTAAGCAGATTGCGGTCCACGACCTTGCCACGCCCTTCAGAGCATTCGCAGGTCGCACCCCGCCGGGGCATGTTATGGTCAAGAAGCACATAACCCTCGTGCTCGAATTTCAAACAACACTTGAGCCTTCCGCAACAACCTGATATGCTGTTGGGGTTTAGCGACAAATCCTGCTCCTTGGCCATTTTGACGTTTATCGAGGAGAAGTCATGTAGGAAACGGCTGCAGCACAGCTCTTGCCCGCAAGTGGATATCCCGCCGCAGAGAGCGCTCTCGTCCCTGACTCCGATCTGCCGGAGCTCTATACGGGTGTTCAGAGCCTGTGACAGCTTCTTGACCAGCTCCCTGAAATCCACCCTGCCGTCGGCGGTGAACTGGAATGTCACGAGCTTGCAGTCGTATGAGTAGTGGCAGGTCAAGAGCTTCATCTTGAGTTTCAGGTCATCGATCTGCGAGAGTGCCGTCCGGAAAGCAGACTTTGCGCGCATAAGGTTCTCATTTGCCTTGCCCTGGTCAACCACAGTCGCCTTGCGCTCGATTTCAGGCATTTCTTCCTTGAGCTTGACATTATGGATGCAGTCCACCACCCTGACCACCTTGCCGTAGTCGAGAATCTTGTCCTTGCGGATTACACACCAGTCGTCGACCCTCAAGTTCTGAGTCTTTGGTGAGAGCGCAAGATAGCGCGCCCCAGAGTCCACCTTGATGTCGTAAACAAGGGGGTTCTTCGCTTCTTCCGGCTGGGTGGTGGTATCGTTCATATGGCTTAAAGGTCGCCTTTCTCGCGCAACTGTCTGACCGCCTCCCTGAACTCCGGCATGTTGCTGTAGGCCCTGAGCTTGGCGTTCTCGGCGCGTCTCGTGTTCTCGTCGCTCATCTGCTGTACTGCCGGGATGCGGTTCTTAAAGTAGGATATGATGATGTGCTCGAGCGTCTTTCTCCAGTCGGGGGGGCAGATTTCCTTGGCAGTCTGGAACTCCCCGACACTCATCATGTAGAAGAAGGTGGACTGAGGGTCGTCCACAAGTTTCCTGGCGGCGTCGAAAATCTTTTTCAACTGGATGGTCTGCAGCGACTCTATCGGCTCGGTGACATTTTTCCCGCCTGTAAGCGGCCTGACTGTTATGTTGCCGTTCCGAATGCCGGTGACATTGCCCAGAAGTCCGCGTCTGATCTCAACCTGCTCGCCGTTTAGCTTATCCCCCGCATTAAACAGGGCCTCCCGGATAATTCCCGCTGAAACGAAGGCTTGCTGTAACCTTCTGGCCCAGTCCGAGTATTTCTGAGCCTCGATCTTCTGAAGTTCCGGCAGATCCAATTCAGTCTCCCGAATCGCGGGATCGAGTGCCGCCGCGGCTTCCTTGAAGTTCCTGCCCATGGAAAAGTGGAGAGCCCTGTAAACCAGTTTCTCCTGGTTGACCTCCAGAGCCTTGGCATATGCCTCCAGACGCTCCAACTCCTTCTGCCTGCGCTCCTCAGCCATCTTCTCCTCAAGAAGCTTGCGCTCTTCGGCTCGCTTGGCGCTATCTGCCTCGGCCTGTTCCCTTAAAGCCTTGTCCTCGTTGGCTTTGATTATGCTCATCTCGCGACGATGCAGAGTCTGGCGGGCCGGTTCTATCCGCCTGTCCTCGTCGAGTTTGACGAAAAATTTCAGAATCTCGGCCAGTGCATTCCTGTCGCATGCATAGCGTGGCACCGGATGGTCAGAAAAAAAATTGTCGCATTGAACCAGTATGTCAGATGCCCTGTCGGGATTCTTCTTCGCAAAGGCCACAAGTTTTGCCGCATCCTGTGTATAGGGAGTGCTCTCCGGTTCCCCCGGGGGCTGAGCGGGGTCTGCAGGTTTAGCAACAGGGTCGGGCACCGGAGGCATCGGGTCCGCAGAAAACATGTTCCTCCACAGAATGAAGCCAATTCCACCCAGAAGCACCACCACGCATATCGAGACCATTATGACAAGCTGCCTCTTTGCCTTCTTCTCGCGGTGCAGCCTTAGCCGCTCGGTATTCAGGTTGCTGGAGGTTGTCCTGGATATCTTGCCGCTTGCAGATGCGCCAGATAAGGGTGAGACAGTCAAATGCTTTCCCGTGGATGATGGGCTCGCGGCGATGAATGCCCCCGTCGCGGATGGGCTTTTCATCATCAGGGTCTTGCCTCCGCCCTTCTTGACCGAGAATTGTTTTCCAGGCCTTGCTCCAGGCGAGGCTGTTCTCTTGCCTTTCCTGACAAGCCTGATGTCCTCAACCAGATTCTCCGCGTTCTGATAGCGGTCTTCTGGATTCTTGGCCATCATCTTGAAGATTATGTCACAGACCCCCTCGGGGATCTCCGGGTTTAACAGCCTGGGGGATGTCAAAGGCTCCTCAAGATGCTTCCTTGCTATATCGGTGGCTGTGCGCCCCTCGAAGGCGAACCTCCCGGTGACCAGATGGAAAAGTGTGGCCCCGAGACTGTATATATCGCTTCTGACATCCATCTCTGCACCGGTGAGGTGCTCGGGACTGATATATTGCGGCGTCCCCATCACCTCGTCGGACTCGGAGTCGTCTATCTCGCCGGCAACCCTGGCAAGACCCAAATCCGCAAGTTTCGCCCTGCCGCTGCGGGTGAGCATTATGTTGTCAGGCTTGATGTCGCGGTGTATCAAACGCTGTTCCTTCCACGCGTAGTCCAATGCCTCGGCGATCTGCTGGATTATCTCCAGCGCGAAATCCACCGGCACCATTCCCTCGCGCTTGAGATAGGTCTTCATCGTCTCGCCGTCTATATGCTCCATCGCAAAGAAGAACACTCCCTCGTCCTCGCCGACGGCATAGGCCTGGACTATGTGCGGATGGTTCAATTTAGCTGCGGCACGCGCCTCCTTGATGAAGTCAACCACGAACTCCGAGTTGCACGCATATGCCTCGGAAAGTATCTTCAGCGCTGCCGGTCGGTCGAGGGTTATCTGGTGTGCAAGGTATACTATTCCCATCCCTCCGCGGCCAAGCTCCTCGAGTATTATGAAGTCGGCTATCACTGCTCCCGTGGCAAGACGGTATGAAGGCACAGTGACAATCTCGCCGCAATGGCCGCATTGGCAGTCCGTGCCGAGATCCGTGTTCGGCACGGCAACTACCCCTTGACAAAATGGACACTGAAAACGCATCTTATCCTATGTTATCCCGGCAATATCCTCACCACCACAAGAAGCAAACTCCCTATGTGTGGCTCATCCACACCACGTGATACCGCCTTATTATGCACCCAATTATAGCACAAAACAATCAGATTTTAACTTGTTTTTATCAAAAATCGTTTTATGACGGCATTTCTGGTGTTTTTTGTAGCATGTGTCTATCCCGGCATGTTATTTAGGGTTTGATGACATGAGGGATAAAATCTTTTGGTTATCCGCCTCGATTGCGTAGTCCAGAGGGGTCATTCCCGAGTTGTCCTGCATGTCCAGGTCGGCACCGGCCTTGATCAACAGCTCGGCGCATTCGGCATGGTTCAAGGATATTGCCCATGAGAGCAGCGGGATCGAGGCGTTTAGGGAGTTTACCCCGGCACCTTGTGAAATCAGCTTCTGGCATGCCTCGGGATTGTCGGAGTAGATCGCCGCGACAAGCGCCTTGTGCAGGTCGTCCTTGGCATATTTTATTTCGGAGGAAAGCAAAATCTCTGTCATGTCCGCATTTTTCCTGAACACGGCGTAATCGAGGGCAGACCTGTCGAAATTGTCTCTCAGTCTCGGGTCGGCCTTTGCATCCACCAGCAGACTTACAATTCCCCCGTGCCCTTGCAGGGTGGCGGCGATCAGGGGTGATGTCAGCGTGTTCTCCGTCTGCTTGTCTATTCTCGCTCCAGAGTCGAGGAGCAGCCTGACAGCGTTTCCATGCCCGTGTCTTGAGGCGAGAAACAGAGGCCCGGTGTCCCTCTCGAGATAGTTCACGTTTGCTCCCCTGGAGATCAGCAGCTCCATGATCTCGATGTTTCCGTCAGCCGAGGCGATGCAAAGCGGAGTCCCCGAGCTTCCGTCGGGATCCACGTCGGCACCGTGGTCAAGCAGCATCTGCACGATCTCGATATCGCCCTTGGATGTCGCCAGTATCAGCGAGTTTGATATCCCGGAGCCTATGCCGGTGTCCATGCCCCCCTCAAGGAATAGCGATACCTTGCCAGCATCGCCTTCGGATACTGCCCTCATGAACGCAGACCTGGAAAACGGTGTCCGCGAGTTCCGCAGCTCGTTTCTGGCTTCCATCTGCCTTTGATTGACACAGGCTGCCGCAAGGGCCGCCAAGGCACACAAGGGTGTCGATAAGAAATATCTTGCCATGACCCAGACTCCATCTCGCCGGTTGTTGATATTTTTCTACAGCGGAAGGTAATGTACATTCAAACTGTTGTCTTGCAATGATTGCCGGTGAAAAGTCTGGATATTTTTATGCGGGATATAGACATTTTCGCGGAAAAGTGGTATAATATGACTTGCAGAGAAGATAAAACTTCGTTCCGTTCGTTTGCCCGGCTGAGGTGGCCGGGCCTTTTTATATCCCCATCGAGTAACCGCGAACCCCTTTGATGAGGATATTTCACTGGGGACGTCCTGGAGAAGATATGCCATGTCACAATCTTTTTATCTGAGGACCTATGGCTGCCAGATGAATGCGAGGGACTCCGAGGCGGTGACTGCCGCCATGGTCGCTGCAGGTTTTGCCGTCGCACCGGACGAGAACGGCGCGGACATACTGTTGTTCAACACCTGCAGCGTAAGGGACCAGGCAGAAAGAAAGGCGCTCGGGAAAATAGGCATACTCAAAAGTCTGAAGCGTGAAAGGCCGGAACGTATTTTCGGGGTCATGGGCTGCATGGCACAGAATCTGGGTGAAAAGCTGGTCAAGGACCTTCCCCATGTTGATTTTGTTCTCGGCACCGATCAGATGCACCGGCTGCCGGAGGTGGTCAATAAACTCCTTGAAAAAAGGGATAAGTTGGTCTTTGTCGAAAGGGGTGACAACGGTGATTTCCGCGGGCTTCTCCAAGGGCACCGTGCCCATCGTGAGCCGGGCGGCGAATCCTGCTCGGCATTCGTCGCCCTGATGAGGGGCTGCAACCGCCACTGCAGCTACTGTATTGTCCCGCATGTCCGCGGCATTGAAAGAAGCAGGCCGGCACAAGAAATCATCGACGAATGCGAGAGGCTGGCCGATGCCGGCGTCAAAGAGCTTATGCTTTTGGGCCAGAACATCGCCGCCTATGGTCTTGACGGCAGCCGGCAAGTGACGGGTCCAGGGGTATCCCCTTTCGCCGAGCTGCTGAGGATGATCGATGCTGTGAAGGGAATAGAGAGGATCAGGTTTACCTCACCGCACCCGCTTTTTTTCAACGACAGCCTGATCGAGGCGGCAACCTCGCTCCCGAAAGTTTGCGAGAACATCCATCTCCCTGTCCAGTCCGGATCGGACAGAATCCTGGACATGATGAACCGTGGATACTCCAGAAAAGGCTATATGGACATTGTCGGGAAGCTCAGGTCGCGTTCTCCTGGAATCACCTTCTCCACTGATGTGATAGTGGGTTTTCCCACCGAGACGGCTGGGGATTTCGAGGACACCCGGTCGCTGCTCAATGAGGTGGCCTTCGACAACTCCTTCATCTTCAAGTACTCGCCGCGCACCGGCACAAGCGCAGCAAAAATGACCGACGATGTCCCGAAAAAAATCAAGGAAGAACGCAACGCGATTCTCCTTTCGGATCTGAAACAACGCGTAGCCATGCACAACCAAAGGCTCGAGGGCAGTGTCCTGGAGGTCATTGCGGAAGGCCCCAGCAAAAGGGACAGCTCCAGATGGTGTGGCAGAAGCAGGACAAACAAAGTCATGGTTTTCCAGAATTCCCCCGATATGTCCGTAGGCGATTTCGTGGACGTGCTTGTGAAAAGAAGCACATTCGCAACCCTCTTCGGAGTCGTATCGATGCCGGGGCGGGACGACATGGCCCCACAAACCTGAAACATCAGAACACCTTCAGACTTCTTGTTATGTTGAGCTCAACATAACCAGAAGTCTGGATTTCCTTCCCATATTCTCATCCCGATTTTGATTTTTTTTCAGAGAGAGTGCCGAATGAGCGCAGTTCTGGGAAGAGTCTGGCCCATGAGAGCACGACGAGCAGTGTCCCGAGGCCGCCGCTGACGACTGAGATTACCGGGCCGAAGAAGTGCGCGACCATGCCGGACTCGAAGCCGCCGAGCTCGTTCGACGAGCCGATAAAGATCG
>JAFGFR010000209.1 GCA_016930955.1 Victivallales bacterium
GAATCCTGGGAGTCACACTCCCGCTATTGACTAAGGAGCCAATTTCAAAACTATCCGTGGCCGCGCGGCTCGCTATTTTTGCATGCGAGCTCACGCCTATGCGGGAGCGGGCATACCTGTCTGGTCTGTCCTCACCGTCTGCCGCGACTGCACCCCCAACGCGGTTCACGACTCGAATTTACTCGTAATACGTTCTCGTCGCCGCTCTCCTCAACCGATTGCCGGCGCCGCCCTTATTTCCCGGTGGGCTATTTCTTCTTGCGGGATCAAGAAGCCTGAACTCGGCTCATAGGTATTCTTTTGCTGTCCTTGACCATCATTTCCCACAGGTTTCCCCTGTATCCCATTGATCGGAGGATTCTGATGCCGTCGTCCATTGAGTTGGGTGGATAGACGCAATGTTTTATTTTCGAGAGAGTCTGGCCGAGGAAGTCCTCGAGCCACTTTTGTTCGAGCATTGGGGAGAAGTAATAGACCGGGGAAATCAGATCTGAATCTTTTGTTATGATTTTCTCGGAAAGCGCCATGCGGTACAGCGGGGTGTTGGGGAGTATTCGGACACCTATAAAGACGAAGCACACGGACATATCGAGCTTGCGGATGTTCTCGACACCTTCTCTGGCTGTTTCCTTTGTCTCCCCGGGGCCGCCCATCATGAAGTAGTTGGCCACGGCGATGTTATGGCTGGCAAAGAGCGAGTTGCATCGGAGAACCTGGTCGAAGGGGAAGTTTTTGCCCATGGCCTTGAGAGTGATGTCCGAGGTGGCATCTGGTCCAAGCTCGACGGAGTGCAGCCCGCAGTCGGCGAGCCTTTTAACGATATTCCGGTTCAGACCCGGATGTGGCTGAAAGAATGCGGTCCATGGAATGCCGGGATTGTTTTTCCCGAGGTGCTCGACGAGCTCCATGTAGCGGCCTTCGCTGTCGTTGAAGACTGAGTCTGTGAAGAATATGAAGTCCGCGTTGTGCCTCTGCTTCAGCCGGGTCATGTCGGCGACTACATCCTCGGGGTCTCTTGTCCTGATTGTTCTTCCCTCGATGTGGGGGTATGTGCAGTACACACATTTGTTAGGGCAGCCCCTTTTTGTCTGTATGGGGAGGATGGAGCCCTGCTGGGAGTAGAATTCTGTGATTTCAGTGGCGTATGAGTCACCCCTGATGAGGTTTCCGGTGAGTTTTTGCGATGCATGGAGGATTTTTCCCGGCGGGTCGAGGCCTTGCTGAAGCATTGAGACCAGTTTTGGGAAAGCCTCCTCGCCCTCGCCGGCGATACCGTAGTCGGCACCCGTGAGATCGAGAATCTGCTCGGGCATGATTGAGAATGCCGACCCGCCGAGCACCACGGGAATTCCCGGACATATGCTGCGTATGACCTCGACGAGCTTGCAGGGGGCATCGAGGAAAGTCTCCTGCTCGAGCAAGTTCACGTTGTCAATGTTTCTGATGGAGATGCCCGCCAGATCTGGTGAAAATTTGCGGATTTCGCAGGAGATTTTCTCGGCAGGAGTGTCCTTGAGTACCATCATGTCCATTATTTTCACTTCATGCCCGTGCTCTCTGAGCGCTGAGCAGATGATGGAGCAGCCCAGAGGATACGTGGGGTATGGCGAGCATGCGGTGTTGGAGGAGAACATGAGGATTTTCATGACAATGTCTGGGGATTCGTTTTTTTTGCCGGTTTAGGGCTTAGGGGAGATCCTCGGCGAAAGTGATTTTTCGGTTGTCAAGTCGGTGCTCGATGAGTTTTGGCTGGAGACCTGAATGCTCCATTATCCCTGCGTCGTCGCCGGCCTCGAACCCGTCCACACGGGCTTTTCTATAGGCATCGAGGAGTTCGTCCAGGCGGAATATCTGCGGGGTCTCGACAGTCCACAAACCTGAGCGGTCGAGCGTCTGGAGCACGAGGTTGTCCGGGGAAGCCCGCTTGACCGTGTCTGTGATCCTTTTAGCCACCACAGCGCTTCCGTGCTCGCGTGCGGCCTGCAAAGCCTGCAGAAGAAGTTCGCGTGTCGCGAAAGGGCGTGCTGCGTCGTGCACCGCGACGAACTCGATTGCGGATTTTGACAGGGTGCTGATCCCGTTGAATACGGATTGCATTCTGGTGTCGCCGCCATTAGTGAAGGTGATCTTCGTTTCAGGCAGGTGCTGGTCTGCGAGGCGGCGGAAGTCTTCAGCCACAGCCTGCCTGACCACCAGCACGAGATTCCCTGGGGCGCATAGGCCGGAGAAGTTCCTCAAGGCATGCACGAACACGGGCACACCGTCGATCGGCATGAGAAGCTTGGACACTGCGCCATTGAATCTTGTCCCGCAACCGGCGGCAACGACAACTATGCCGAGATCATCGACTCTCTTATGCGGATCTGTCATCTTGCCTGCCTTCACCAGGGGCTTTTTAACTGGCCCGTCACGCTTGTCTGCGAGTCATGCTGAAAAATTCGCACTTGACACTGCCAGCCGGAAAGCGCCGGGTCTGTTACAAAAATACTCCCGGCATTAATGTTTTCAAGTCTTGCACAAGACTGCCGGCACCAAAAATGCAAGGCCATCAATTCAGTACATCCCGCGAAATCCTGCCCGCATGCGCCAGCAGGTTCGCCCGGTTCACAATAAGCCTCGTCGGGGTGTTTCCATACAAGATGAGCCAATTGCAAAACTACCCCTAACCGCGCGGCCTGCTGTTTTGGATGCGAAACCACGCCGATGCGGAAGCGGGCTCAAGATGATTAAATTGCCTCTATTAGCAACTTACTTTCCGCGGTGTACTTCTCCGGGTATTCCCATCAAGGGTGGGCTCAGTTCCCACAGCACGGGATTCAGTTCCTCGACGGCGGCCGCCAGCTCACGCCTGCGCTTCATGAGAGTCTGCGGGTCATGCGTCCAGATTTCGGCGGATTTCATGATTTCCGGATCCAGATCCAGCAGGTCCCGATATTTGCCGATCAGCGGGTTCTCGCCATCGAGCACCGCCAATCTGTCCAGTTGCTTGCGGAGCAGGGCAAGGTATTCGTAGTCCTCGAGACCGTCGCGCATTGCGCAGAGACGCAGGGAAGGCCACAGGGAACCATCCGGCGCCGGCCAGACATACATGCCGTTTCCCGTCTCGAATTTGGGCAGCTCGACATTGTGGAACTGCTTTTCTTCCGGGACTTTTTCCCCGTTCCAGATGCCATCCTTCAAAATGACACCGTCCCAGCCGTTTATGCAGAAATGGAATATCCCCTGCAGGTCCAGGTGCCAGCATGTCCAGGGCCCGATGCGTGTCTTGAGCATTGTCGAATCGGTCTGTCCGTCGAAAACTTCTCCGCCTGTCACCGGGTCTCTTAGGCTGCCGCCGCAGGTATATACCCATGTCTCCTCGCCCATTTTGCGTCTTTCGCGGATCGCCGGCATTCCTTCTTTCACGGAATGCTTTATGTTGGGTCCCCAGCAGTTGGAATATCCGATTGTCCCGCGTCTGTCGTCAGGGCAGACTCCCCAGCTTGTGGACTTGATTCCCGGACAGAGTTCCCGTATGAGGACAGCCATCCGGCGATAGCGGTCGAAGCGTATAGGATCATTGGGCTCGTCTTCGTGTTCGCTGTAGACCATGTCGTCCCAGCCATGGTTCCGGATATTTTGCCAGAGAGCCTTCAGAAGTTCCCGATGCAGGTATGACCGTGCGGTGTCTTCATATTCAAGGATCCTGTCTTTCTTGTGGACAGGATAGTCGCGGATTTCACCGGTGCTCCGGTCGAGTATCTTGAAATAAGGCCGGCCGAAGCCTCCGCACAAAGCCTGAACCCAGCCCATTATCGGGGACATCTGGATGTTCCCGAGCCTGCAGCCGTAGCGGTAGCTGATTTCCAGATATTTGTTAAGTTCGGTGAAGTCAAAGCTCAGGCTGCCGTCCGGCTCCTCGATGATCAAGATTTTCCTTGGCGAAAAAGTCCAGTCGAATGGGAAACAGGGATGCCGGTATCTGGAGAGAAATCTTGCATGCTTCTCGAACTGTTCCAACGGGACATCATTCTGCCTGTAGTAGTACATTGTGTTCAGAGGGTTATACCAGTTTTCCACACGGAGTGAACTTTTTTCCGGAATTGTGAAATCACGTACCAGCAAAGAGAATTTTACGGGAATTTTCCCGCCGTCCGCCAATGTGACATTGCAGATGCCCGAATATTTGCCGGCCATTGACTGCCCCGGAACATACACATCAACCCAGACAGGTCTTAACTCATTGGCCTCAAATCGGATAAGTTTACCCTCCATGATCGGATCCGGGTCGTAGGCATAACGGATTATACCATCGCCGGTTTTAGGGAGTTTACGCTTGACCATTCCGACTGCTCCCCAACGGATATTCTCCTTCGGGATTTTATTCTTCCCGTTCTCATGAACAAGGTCTTCAGACTCGATGCGAATTCCCTCCATCGGCGAATCGCCTGCCTGGAGGACAATCTGGAATGACTCTGTCTCGTTCCGGGCAGCATCGAGTTCCGCAGTGCTTCGGGTAGAAAGAAAAGTGTCGTCTGGGCAGATTTTCTCGAAGGAGCTGACAACAGTCATTCCGAGAGGAGAGCCCGGCAATGCAGCCTGACCGTTCCGCCGCAGCATGGCCCTGCTCATGTCCCGGCGGAAAACCGCAGACTCCTCCTCTAGGAGAAGAACATCTTTTTCCAGTGCAATCCAGGCATCAGACGGCATGTCTTTCCTGGCATCGAAACGGGATCTGAGCGCAAGTTCCTTACCCATGATTTTTTTCTGAGCAGACGTGAGTGTGTCGCGGTCTGAATCAGGTAAAGATTTCAGGGAGGCGTCGAGGACTTCCATTTCCTTTCGGACGCGCCCAAGAATTTCATCAAGTCTGGGTGTTTCAAACGGCACGCTCCCCAGCGACAGAAGTTTTTCCCCCTCTCTCATTGTCAGCATAAGACGCAGCTCACCCCCCGTATCAACAAGATATGGAAGATTGAAAGGGCGGGTTCCGCCCGCAGGCACATCCAGCGTCTTATCCTGTAACGGGCGTGCAGGCTGCCCCGCCTGATTCAGTGTCAGATTCAGGGTCAGCTTTGCGGCCGTACCAGTTGGATTTTCCACGATCCCTTTGACTTCCGAAGGTCCGAGACGGGGCGGACTGATGTTTTCGACTTTCAATATCGGTGTCTTTTCATCTTTCAACCCGAGGAATTCGATATATCCGAAGCGTTTGCGGTCATGGAAACCGTGAGTTTGCAACGACCATGTGCTCCATTCCGGCAGACGCTGCTCGCTGCGGCAGAAATTCACGCGCCAGATTTCTCCCGGAACAGGGGTCCCGCGATATTCTCTCTCATGCGTAATGGAATAGAATTTAATTGCGAATTCCGCAGTCCAGGAATTCCCCGAGTGCGCTGTCTTGACCTGCCAGTCGCCGGTATAGCCCGAGGCATCCCACTTCAGTCCGGGGTGCGCCATGTCGAAACGCGTTCCCAGTGAGTTTATCGCAAACTGGAAATGATTCACCCCGTATGCATCGTCCGCCTGAGGCGGAAAAGGTTCCAGGAACACTTCAACAGAATCGTCGCCGAAAACATTTTCATCCTGCTTGTCCTGGGGTCTGATTGCGCGAATCTTATCCATCTGGCTTTCATTGCATGTGAAGAAGACATATAGGTTTTCACAATCGTAGGTCACCCTGACTTCCGTCCCCTCCTTCGCCTCCTTGCCAGACTTAAAGACATGGAAAAGGTCAGTCTTTGCCGCATCCTTCCAGCATTCATCATCCATTTTCCCGTCAATTACCGGCGGAATTTTTGCGGCATAAACATCGAGTCGTTTCTGTTCCGGGGACGGTGCCTCGTCATCCGCATCAAGCAGACTCCCTGAAATCACGAGACTTACCATGACACCTGCGGCCGTCAAACATTTTCTGACCTTCCAACCCAAAGAGCCAATTGCAAAACTCCGTGTGAGCCGCGTTGGGAGCGCAGGCGCAGCAGACGGATCGGCGAAATGGCAGGTATGCCCGCTTAGGCATCGCTGTGGCCTCGCATTCAAAATAGCATGCCGCACGGCCACGGGGAATTTTGCAATTGACTCCATAATACAACTCCTGTTTCAATCATTGAAATAATATCGAAAAAACCACATTGAATACTCTATTTTCCGGAAAGATATTCGGCGAAGATTTCCGCCGGGGATAATGACCGGCTGTATATGGACGCATTGCGGATACTGCCGTTGAACCATCCCCATGATCCGAGCCATCCGATACGGAGCGGCTGGGAAGTCCTGCGCAGGACAACATTTTCTGCGGCCAATCCTTTCCCGGCCTCCCGGCCGTTCACGTAGACGCGCATGATCTTCCCGTCATATGTGGCTGCGGCATGGGTCCACTCCCCTGGAGCAACCGGCCTTTCCGTCGGGTTATATATCTTTCTTTCGCCATCCTCCGTGTCCAACTCGAACCACACGGAGTTATCCGGACGCAGATGCAGGCTGTAGCCGCCGCCTTTTTCCGCTTCGTTCCCATATCCTTTGCCCATGATTGCTGGGTACCAGGTCCGGGTCGGCTCATAGCATATCCAGATTGACAAGCTGAAAGGGGCTTTCAGATTGAGATCCGGGGAGCCTTTGATGTCGACACTTTGACGAAGCTCGTCGCTTAATCTTATGGAATCTTTGCGGTCTCCTCCTTTCTTCAAGGCCGGCCCGTTCACCAGTCTGCCATTCAGGGAATGTCCCGAAAAATCCGGAATCGTCTCCCCCGAGATCTTGTCCATCTTCCACAATCCTATCAGACTCTCGGGGGCTGTCTTTTGCCAGGCTGCAGTATCCGGGATTCCCACCGGGATGGTTTCCGGGCCGTCAAAAACAAATTCGGCCAAAACTGCAGGCGAATCAAAAGTTTCTCCGCCAGGGACATAGACAACCTGATCCTGTTCATTCTTTGAGACACGCCTGAAATTCATGAACATCTTTTCAGGCTTGAGACCGTCTCCGAGCTTATCCAGAGGAATTGCCAAGGCTTCAGCTTCATAGTTTTTTTTGCCCTCGGCCGGCCGGGAGGGTTTAGCGCCGCTGTCCCAAGCCACGGCAGAACCGTCGGCAGCATACTCGGATCCGGCGACTCCGGCGGAATTGAGCTTTAAAAGCCTGCCTGGCCCCTCACGTTTCTTTGACACTGCTATTTCCCAGCGTTTCCCTGCCGTGGGGGAAGCTGAAGTCAAATCCGCAAAACGGACATACAGAAATTTCTCATCAAGAAGCAGTTGCACTTTTGCATCAAGAATCGTTGGTTCGCCATAGGGTGCGCGCCACCCTGAGAGGGTCAAGGCCTCAGTCCAGTCCACCTTGGAAGGATCTCCATCAATCGACTTCGCATGCGCGAAGGGAATTCTCCTCGCGTGTATCCTCCATGTGAATTTCGACTTGACACTGTCGAGGTATTTCTGCCGTCCTGCGAGCATGTAGCTCCATGTGCTTTTCTCGAAGAGATCGACGTTGCGCTTCGCCATTCCGGCATCAGCCGCCGCCTTGGCGTTTTCAAAGAACTTGGAAAGTTGCTTCATCCTTTCTTCCGTGCCCAGCCATCCCCAGGCAATCTCCTCGGTCTGATGATCGTAATTCTTGTTGTCCCTGACATAAGGAGGATAGTTCTCGGGGGAGCAGTAGGTTTTCTCCACGAGCAGATAAAATCTCTTCATGTCCTTTCCGCCGGCACCATAGACACCGTTGAAATATTCATCAAGCAGAGTATCGACATCCAGATCCGGATTGTCCATCAGCTTGTACCTGTTTTCAAGTTTCAAGTGCAACTCGTTGTTAGTTTATTCTCTTGCGGCGAAGCCGCTCTTAAATGCGCATTATCAA
>JAFGFR010000210.1 GCA_016930955.1 Victivallales bacterium
AAACCGCACAGGCACCGACCGCTATCACAAGTTTGGGCTCCGGGACGGCATCGTAGGTCTTTTCAAGCGCCAGCGACATGTTTCGAGTTATGGGCCCGGTGACTAGAATCCCGTCCGCGTGCCTCGGGGATGCGACGAACTGGATTCCAAACCTTCCCAGGTCCCAGCCGATTGTCCCGAGGACGTTGGTGTCCGCCTCGCATGCATTGCACCCGCCGGCACTGACCTGACGGAGTTTCAGCGACCTGCCGAAAAGACGCCTGATCTCCTTTCTCAGCTCCAATGCCCTCGATTGAAGGGCAGACGACACCAGCAGCCCTTCGCGCGAAGATGAGCACAATGAGTAGTCCCTGTTGAAACTTATCGCCCCGTCAGGACAAGCGGATATGCACTTGCCGCAGAATATGCATACGCCGATATCAATCGAGATACCCTCCCCTGACTTCCCGATGCAGGACACTGGGCATGCCGAGGCGCATTTCAGGCATTGCGTGCATTTCCCCGGCGGTGCCGGCATTCCCAGGAAACGATCGGGCATGGGGAAGTCTGAGGCAGGGAACTTGAATGTCCGGTGACCCTGTCTCAATCTCGATGATAATGCTCTTATCATATTGTCGCTCCTGCATTATGAGGATTCAAAGGTCAAACCCGCAGTATGAAAGGTTGAAGCTTTTGTTGCACAAGGGGAAATTATAGATCAGCTCGTCCTTGAGCACGAGCTCGAGCGCGGTCCAGTTATGGAAGGATGGATCGACTATCTTGTATCTTCTGAATCTTCCGTCTTTCCCTGTTACAGCGACGTGGCAGACTTCACCACGCCAGCCTTCGACCAAGGAGATCACCAAAGAGTCGGGCTGGAGCTTCGGCTCTGCCACATTCGCCGCAGCAACATGATCCACCAAATCTCCGAGATGCCCGAGTATGAAGTCGGCTGAATTTTCCGCCTCGATCCATCGCACGAGTGCCCTGGCATGAACGTCGCCCGAGTCGCATTGGGCAATCGGGATGCATGATTTTATGTATTCAGCTGTCGGGAAATCTTTTCTGATGTCCCTCGATATGCCCGATGCGCGGGCGGCGGGGCCGACAACCCCGATAGCCTTGGCCAGATCTTTCGGCAGAACGCCGCAGTTCTCAAATCTTTCCGTGACCGACGGGGAAGCGAAAAGCAAACCCGCAGCGTCTGCGAGGTCATTGAAAGAGTCGGTAAAATATTTCTCAAGTTTTTTGATCCCCTTCCCGTCAAGAGACCGGGAGGCACCGCCGGGAACCACGGCTCCCCTGCCGAACCTGTTGCCGCAGAACATCGCCGTCATGTTGAGAAAATCCCCCCTTATCCTACCGCAGTACGACGATGTCGGAAGAAACGCCACATCATTCGCCAAAGCCCCTATGTCTCCGGCATGGTTGGCCATCCTTTCCAACTCAAGCAGGACCGCCCTGACGGCCAGGCCACTACCGGGGACATCCCTGGCGGGGGCCAGAGCCTCGAGAATCTGGCAATACGCGGTTGTGTGCGCCACAGTGCTGTCGCCTGCGGCGGTTTCAACAAGATGGATGCTCCTCCAGTCGGGGGCGCCCACAAGGGACTTTTCAATTCCCCGGTGCTGGTACCCCAAGGAAATCTCGAGGTTGAACACACGTTCCCCGTGGCACTGGAAACGGAAGTGCCCTGGCTCGATGATCCCGGCGTGAACAGGTCCCACCGCCACCTCGTGGACATCCTGCCCCTCGACTCTCTTGAAAGGGATGACCGACGGGAGCATGCCCTTCCCGTCGGGGGATGCCCAAACGCCAGTCCCGGAAAACGCCTTATGGAACCTTACTGGGTTCAATCTGGGATGCCCCTCGACTGTGATGCCGAACTGCTCCGCGATCTCACGCTCGAAAAGCTGCGCTTGCGGGCATATCTTGGAAATGGATTTCATCGAAGGTTTTCTGAGCAGGCACGAGCCGCAGGCAAGTTGCCCGTTCCGGTCGTCCGCGAGAATCGCAATCAAGCGGTGCCCCACACCGGGTTCCTCAAGCGCAAAGAAAGCAGATATCCGGTGACCACCATTCCCGCATTGCTCCGCCATAGCTTCGAGCAAGGCTTCAGAGGAAGTTACCGGAACCTCAGAAAGCCTGTACTGCTGGCAGTTGCGGAGCGGGATGAAGACTGAATTGAAATCACTCACGGCTGAAACCCTCCGCTTATCTTCCTCAGGAAGTCAAGGAGCCCCTCGGGAAGGTAAAGACCGAGCAAAACGGTAAGAAGAAGAAGGAAAAGGGATGGGAGGATTCTGCCCTTCGACTCCCTCCAGCTTGACTTGCCCTCGGGAGAAGGCCCGAAAAACATCTCTATACCAGCCCGGGCCATCACGCCAAAGATCAGGAACAGAAAAACAAGCAGCAGCGACGCGGATAAAAATCTGCCACCCGAAAACATCTCCTTCATGATAAGAAACTCGCTGATAAAAAGCCCCGAAGGGGGCGTGCCGCATATCGCCAGGAGACCGCAGAACCACAGCAGCCCTGTCTCAGGGGCCACTCTGGAAAGCCCACTTACCTCCCCCGCCCTGCGGGTGCCGAAAGCCGAGAGTATGTTGCCGGAAGTCAGAAAAAGCATACCCTTGGTCAAGGAATGGTTTATAACATGCAGCATCGCGGCGATGACAGCGACTCCTCCCAGCCCGGCGCCGAGCATCGCTATGCCCATATGCTCCACGCTCGAGTAGGCCAGCATCCGCTTGTAGTCCTTCTGCGCAACCATGAAGAACGCCGCCGCACCGACCGAAAGCAGACCGATGAATATCATCAATCCTCCGCTGAATGAGCCTATGCCTGCATCCCAGCATATCCCGTGTATCCTGAAAATGCCCAAAAAGGCGCAGTTAAGCAGTGCGCCGGAGAGAAGCGAGGATACAAATGCCGGCGACTCCCCGTGGGCTGCGGGAAGCCATGTGTGCATCGGGGCCAGCCCGGTCTTAGTGCCGTAGCCGACCAGAAAAAATACAAACGCCACCATCAACATTTGACTGTCCGCCGCCCCCGCCGCCCCTTTAAGGTCCGAAATGAAAAGACTGCCATCCGCCGCCCCCGAGAAGGAGACCATCACAAGCAAATTGCCTATCAGAGAGAAACCTATCCCGACTGAACATATCATCACGTATTTCCAAGTGGCCTCGAGGGACCTGCGTGTGCGGTAGTAGTACACCAGCGGCGCGCTGGCGAAGGTCGTGGCCTCGATGCCGACCCAAAGTACCCCGAGGTGCCCCGCCGCGCACACAAGGCTCATCGTCCCGCAGAATATCAGAAGGCTGGCCGAGAAAAGCCTCCCGTGAGAGTCCGCGATATAAACACCATCGCCCACAGACTCCTTATGGGCCTCATGCTCCTCACTCATATACGCCGCGGCATAAACTGAGGAAACAAGGAAAAGCAAGCTCATCGTGCATAGGAAAAGATGCCCCGTCTCGTCAAGATGCAGAATCCCACCCAAAATCGGCGAAGCCCCAGAAAAAAGCGACAGCAACGAGAGCAGAAAATGTACCGCCGCAGTCGCCACCAAAACCATGTTGCGGCATCTCCCGTCTTTCACAAAAAACGTGGCGATGCCGGCCAGTATCGGGACTAGGATTATTGCCGCTGTCATGGCAAGACTCCCTTGTGTGCAGACCCGTCATCAGACATCGAGTTCGTGTCAATGTGGTCGAATTCCTTGTTTATATGGAACACGACGATCCCGGAAAGCAATACGAAGACAAGAAGGTCAAGGATCACCCCTAGCTCGACAAGTATGTTCTGCTCGAGCATCAGCGAGGAGCCCAGAAGATATATGCCGTTCTCAAACACGACGTACCCCACCACCTGTGTTATGGCCTTGACCCTGGCGATGATGATAAACAAACCGGTGTATATTGTGAAGACCGCCGCGGAGATGCCCAATTCCGAGCCGCCACGGCCAGCGATATTCATGCGCCCGCAAAGCCAGAAAGAGAAAATCAGGGCGCCAAGCCCAAGCATTATGGAGGCCGAGTATCCGACTATCGGCTCAGTCTCACGTCTTGCACGGACAACCCGCAAGGCCCTCTGGAGAAGAGCCGGGAAAACAAGCGCCTTGACCACCAATATCAATGTGCAAAAGAAGAGGGCGTGAGGTATGTCAAGGTGCGAGAAGGGCACGAGAGACAATATCACACCCTGGAGCGACAACAGCTTGATACAGCCCCTTATTCGGCTGGAGGCGATAATTGCGAAGTTCGCAACTATCATCAGGATAAAAACGATTTGCAGGGAATTGTTCATGCCGTCGCTCCAAGAGCTATAAGAAGGGCCAGCGAGGACAGCGCCGATGCGAAAAGAAGCATCCTGCGCACCTTGTCGAAACGGAATCGCGCCATAACCGACTCGACCACACCGACAAGCACGGAGACGCAAAACACCCCGGCAACACGCATGGCGATGTCCCCGGCCACGCTTCCTGTCAAGCCCGCAGGCATAATGCAGCAGACTGTCAGAGAGGCGAAGAGCCACAGTTTGAGCGACGCGGCATAGAAGATCATGCCCAGGTCGGGCCCGCTGTTGTCAAGCACCATGACCTCGTGTATCATCGTCAGCTCCAGATGCGTGTTGGGGTCGTCCGCCGGCACACGGCAGTTCTCGACCAGGAGCACGATGAAAAGCGACACGAACATCAATATCCTTACCGGCAATGGGACTGCAGCGGAGAACATCGTCGCCGCGGATATGCTCCCCGATGCCGCCGCAGCGGCAAGTATCAAAATAAGAAATGCCGCCTCGGCGAAAGGAGCCAGCATCACCTCCCTGCTAGCCCCCATCCCCTCGAAGCTCGACCCGGTGTCAAGCGCGGAAAGCACCGTCGCGAACCTCGCAAGCGCAAGCATATATACGGCTAGGATTATATCCCCGGGGAATGAAAGCGCCGCCCCTTCTTGAGAGAATGAAAAGATGGCGAGCGCAAACACTATCGAGGCCAGCGACACGGCAGGGGCGCCCCTGAAGACCCATGTGGTGCTCCGGCTGATAACCGCTCCCTTGCGCAGAAGCTTGAATATGTCGAAATATAGCTGAAATAGAGGCTGCCCGTTCCTTCCCGCGAAAAAAGCCTTCGTCCTGTTCACCACACCGATCATAAAAGGTGCAAGGATAAGCCCGCAGAGCAGAGGCAGCAAGTTGAAAGCCATCGTGCGTGTATCAGCCATACAACAAACTCCATGCCAGAAGGACAACCAACGCCACGACAACAAGGAGTATCTGCAGGTGTACGCTGCCGTTCTCTATCCTGCATATAAAATCCGAACAGCTTTTCAAGGCATTTACAGCGCGCCTGAACACGCTGTCCTCGAGGAAGTCAGGCGTATGGGTCGAGAATGAGGAGTTCTCCGGGAAGGGAAGGGAGATTTTCGGCTCATCTCGACGCATCCCCAGCAACATACGGAAAAACTCCAATGTCGGCTGGGCAAACGAAGACCCTGAATACTGCATCCTCGCCGTGGGCTCGGCATAGCCGCAATCCCAAGTCCCTGAGGTCGAGACCTTCCTGCCCCTCAGCAGAAAAGCCCTTGCAGCCATCAGGGCGATCACGAGAATCAAAAAAGCAAGAGCGCAGATACCTGTCATGCCAAGTGAAAAAGAGGCATGCGAGAGAGATACCTCTATTCGTCTGGCATCCCATCCGCCAACAAGCTGCGAGACAGGATTGGCCAGAACCCCCACAGCAAAAACTCCGCCGACGCCCACCAGAAAACAAATCCCGGAAAGCACCGTCATCGGCAGCAGCATCGCCGCGCAAGGGTCTTTTGCCGAGTTGCAGCACTCAGTCCTTCCCACCCCGAGGAACATTGTCCCGGCGGCCTTGGCAAAGCATCCCAGCGCCAAGGCCCCGATCAGAGAGAGGGCGATGACAGCGGCAATCGAGCCGTAGGCCAGCTCTTTCCCGTCGGCTCCGCCTGCTGACAGTCCATGCAGCGCGGCAAGAAATATCAAAAACTCGCTGACGAACCCGTTCAGCACAGGCAGTCCGGATATCGCGGATGCCCCGGTAAGAAAACACGCCCCAGTGACAGGCATCTTCTTCAACAGCCCACCCATCTCGTCAATATTATGTGTCCCGGTAGCCTTTATCACAGCACCGGCACACATGAAAAGCAAGGATTTGAACACCGAATGGTTGAAGACATGAAGCAGCGCACCGGCGAAGGCCAATGCCGACACCGTCGGCGACCCGGAGCAAACCCCCAAAACCCCCAGCCCAAAGCCCAGCAGGATTATCCCCACATTCTCGATGCTGTGGTATGCCAACAGCTTCTTTATGTCGTGTTGGCAAAGAGCAAAAACTACTCCTACAATCCCAGAGACTATTCCAAGGGTCAAAATCATTACCCCCCACCATACTTCAAATCCACCAAGGATCAAAAGCACCCTCAGCATGCCGTATATCCCGAGTTTGATCATCACGCCCGACATCAGCGCGGACACAGGGCTTGGTGCTGCAGGATGCGCGCGCG